>JBPYES010000346.1:0-3505 GCA_051984825.1 Jatrophihabitantaceae bacterium | reverse complement strand
GACGGCCCGAACTGGAGCGCGGTGACGATTCCGAGCGCCGTGCCCGAGTTGGTCAGGGTGAGGACGAGCCAGTCCTGCGCGACGCGCTGCATCCACGTGCCGGTCAGCGATACAAGCTGCCCGGACGCGAACAGCCGGTAGTTGCGCACCCCTAACGAGCGGAACATCTGGGTACGGATGGACGGCGCGGCGGTAGCTGTGGTCTCCCCCGGCCTCACTCTGCTGCCTGGCTCTTCGCGCGAGCGCTCATCGCTGCTGCTCGCTGTGCTTCTCGGCCCGACGCAACGACCCTGCGATGCTCGCTCACAGCTCGGCCAGCTTGTCGAGCACCGGAATGACGTCACGCAGTAGCGCCCGCTCATCGGGCGTCAGTTGCGCGAGCCGCTGCGAGAGCCACGCGTCACGCTGCCGGCGCTCGGAGTCGAGCAACCGGACGCCTGCGTCGGTGAGCACGATGATCGCCTGCCGCCTGTCGGTCGGATGGGCGTCGCGGCGGACCAGCCCCTTGTCCTCCAGGCTGGCCAGCACCTTGGTCATCGACGGCGGCTGCACCCGCTCGAACGCGGCCAGCTCGCCGGCGCTCATCGGACCCTTCTTGCGCAGGGTGCCCATCGCGGAGAGCTGGGTGAGGGTGACGGAGACGTCGACACGCTGGTTGCGCAGAATCCGGGTGAGCCGCAGCAGGGACGGACGAAGCCCTGCGGAGAGTTCGGCAGCTGAGAGACGGCTTGTCATTGTCATGTCACTACTTAGCTTACCTAACTATTAGCCGGCTGGCCAACTGAGCCAGCTCGGCGTCGCGCCGAGGCAGCACACACCCGTCGATCGACGCAATCGGCACGATGCCGCTGAGGCTGCTCGTCCAAAACGCGGTCGTCCGCGCCATGTCGTCCACGGTAAAGGTCTCCAATCGGGTCGGACGTGGGAGGTCACGCGCGAGATCGAGCAGCGCGCGGCGGGTGACGCCGGGTAGCAAGTCGTCGCGCAGCGGCGGCGTGATCAGTGTGCCTCCTTCGTCGAGCAGGAAGACGTTGCCGCGGCTTGTCTCCAGCACCGTGCCGTCGTCCGCGACGAACAGGGGCGGACCGTCGAGCTCGGCGGCGGCGAGCAAACGGCGGTCGGCCCACTTGTGCCGCCATAGCCCGGTGCGCCCGATCACGACATGCACGCCGGACGCCGTCGGGGGCTCGCTCGCCGGCGTCGCGCTGATCGTGATATCCGGCGCGTTCACCCGGATCGCGAACCGGCCCGGCGGGAGATCCATCCCGCGAACCCGCGCCGCCAGGTCCGCGGGAAGGCCGTGCCCGTATAGCTCCCGGCAGGAACGGTCCAGCCGAGCCAGGTGGTCGGCGAGGCGCAGTGGGGCACCGTCGATGGCGAGGATCGTCTCGATCAACCCGCCGGCGAGTTGCGCGTCTGTGGGAGCGACGTCCGGCTCGTACGGCCCTTTGGCGCCCAATGCGCCGAGCAACGGGGCCGCCTTGTCCAGGCACTCCCGCCATTCGAGCACCGGGACGCTGTCGGCCGTGATGCCGCCGCCCACACCGAGCTCGATCGTGCCGCCGGCGATCTCGAATGTCCGGATCGCGACGCTGAGCTGCAGCCCCCAGGACGGGCTGGCGAAGCCGATCGCGCCGGTGTACACGCCGCGGTGTTGCGCCTCCAAATCGGCGATGGCCCGCATCGCGCGCAGCTTCGGCGCGCCAGTGACCGACCCGGGCGGGAACGTGGCCCGCAGCAGATCAGCACCGTCCGCATCTACGCGTGCCGTCACAGTCGAGACCAGGTGCCATACGCCAGGGTGTGGCTCGACGCTCAGCAGGTCGCTGACCTGGACGGTGCCGGTACGGGCAACCCGGCTCAGGTCGTTGCGCATCAGGTCCACGATCATGACGTTCTCGGCTGCATCCTTCGCGGAGCGACGCAACGTGTCGGCCGACAGCGCCGTCCCCTTGATCGGCGACGTCGCGACGAGGTCGCCCCGCCGGCGTAGGAACAGCTCAGGGCTCATGCTCACCACCGCGCGATCGCCCGCGTCGACGAACGCGCCGTACGCCGGACGCAGGCGCGCGGCCGCGTCGGCGAACAGCCCCGCAGGTGCCCCACCGAACGATGCGCCCAGCCTGGTGCAGACGTTCACCTGGTAGAACTCGCCTGCGCGGATCAACTCGATCGCCCGCTCGACGGCATCGAGGTGCCGCGCCTGCTCGGCACCCCCGAACTCGCCGACCGTCCACTGTGGACGTTCGGCGGGCGGGTCCAGCAGCGCCGCGACCTCATCGGGGACGCCTGGCCGGTCGGCCAGCGCCTCGAACCACCACTGCCCGTCCCACCAGCGCAGGACCTGCTCGTAGTACCCGAGGTACGTACAGCCGGGGTCATATCCGACGAACCCGAACCAGCCACCGCCGACGACATCCCCGCCGCCGGACGGCACACGCAGCACGTCGATGTCCTGGCTCACGCGCACCGGATCCCAGGCGACGATCGCGCCCCCGCCAGCCCAGGCACCCCACAGGCAGACGAGACCGGGGCGGCCGGACAGCCGGCGCACTACCTCGTCCGGCGACGGCCCCGCGCCGAGCGGCTCGACGTGCATCCAAGTAGCCTGCCGCACGTGGCGAAACGGCAGCTCAAGACGCCGCCCGAACCGGTACAGGTGGACAGCCGGCGGGTCGTCCTGATCGGCACCGCGATCTGGTTCGTCGCCTTCGTCGTGCTCCTGCCGTTCTATGACTGGCTCGGCAGGCACGGACATCGCATCTGGCTCTGGACCTGCCTCGCCGGCTGGATTCTCGGCCTCATCGGGTTGGCGATCATCCGCAAGCACCGCGGCGAGGGCAGAACCCGCTGAAGGCTCAGACGCTCACCGCGGAGTGTGCGCCACAGCCGTACTCGACGCTCACCACCCGGCCGTCGACGGGGGCTATCTCGTTGCCGCACGCACCGAAGCCGGCGCGAAGGGTTCCTGCGAGCGGCAAGAAGAACCCACACGTGCCGCAGTGCGCCGGCGCATTGCGGGCCATCGCGGTGTCCGGGCCACCGTCTCCCGCATACCAGCGCTCTGCCGCGTCGAGACGCCCCTCGCGGGAGAGCACCCGCTCACGCCCGACGCCGAGCTCGAACGCCACGTCGTCCACTTCGGGGTCGCCGGACGCCGTGTACGCCCACACCAGCCGCCAGTCGTCGGGCTCGCTCGGCAGGATGTCGCCCGGGCTCAGGTCGCCCGGACGCAGGCGCTCGCTCCACGGCACCCATTCCGGCGCAAGCAACGCGTCCTCGCCCGGCAGCAGCACCACGTCGTCGACAGTGACCGTCCTGGCACGGGGCGCGCGGGCCACGGTCACCGCCCAGTACCACCCCGCGTAGCCGGGGACGGATGCGGCAAAAGCGTGGGTGGCGACCCGTTCGCCCTCGGCACGCACACCGAGGTGTTCGCCGACCTGGTCTCCGCCGACCTCGACCGCGGCAGCCCGCGCGAGGTCAACGGCGGCAGCGCATACCG
>JBPYES010000345.1:0-14912 GCA_051984825.1 Jatrophihabitantaceae bacterium | reverse complement strand
CGGAAATGGAGTGCGCGCTCGGATTGCGCGTGCCGAGCGGCGCGTTGATCAGCGTGCCGTAGTCGTAGGTCCACGGATCGCCGTAGTCGTCGATCGTCGGCAGGTCCGGGTTGTAGAAGATCGACAGCAGCTTGCGCAGCCGCCCGCCCGCCTTGAGTTGCAGGCGCCCCTTGCGGTCGAGCGTCCACCCGCCGTGCCACTGCTCCTGGTCCTCGTACCGCTTCGGGTAGCCGACGCCGGGCTTGGTCTCGACGTTGTTGAAGTAGACGTACTCGGTGCCCGGACGGTTCGTCCACGTCTGCTTGCAGGTCACCGAACAGGTGTGGCAGCCGATGCACTTGTCGAGGTTCATCACCATCGCGACTTGCGCCATCACTCTCATGCGCCCACCTCGCTCTTCGCGCAAGCGCTCATCGCGCCGTTCGCGCCGCTCCTCGCGCCTGCGGCGCTGCGATGCTCACTCACTGCCAAGCCACCTCCTGCGATCGACGCCGGATCACCGTGATCTCGTCGCGCTGATTGCCGGTCGGGCCGTAGTAGTTGAACGCGTACGAGAACTGGCCGTAGCCGCCGATCAGGTGCGTCGGCTTGATCACCAGCCGGGTGAGCGAGTTGTCGCCGCCGCCGTGCCAGCCGGAGATCTCCGAGCGCGGGGTCATCAAGTGGCGGTCCTTGGCGTGATACATGAACACCGTGCCCTGGGGCATCCGGTGCGTGACGACCGCGCGGCAGACGACCACGCCGTTGCGGTTGTACGCCTCGATCCAGTCGTTGTCCTTGACGCCGATCGTGGCGGCATCGGCCGGGCTCATCCAGATCACCGGCCCGCCCCGGAACAGCCGGAGCATGTGCAGGTTGTCCTGGTACTCCGAGTGAATCGACCACTTCGAATGCGGCGTCAGATACCGCACCGTGATCTCCGGATGGCCTTCCTCGCGCACGCCCTGCTCACCGAAGTGCCGCACGTAGTCCAGCGGCGGACGGTACGTCGGCAGCCACTCGCCATACTCGGCGATCCAGTCGTGGTCGAGCAGGAACTGCATCCGTCCGGTGAGCGTGTGCCAGGGTTTCTTGCGCTCCACGTTCACGACGAACGGTGAGTACCGCCGCCCGCCGGTCTCGCTGCCCGACCACTCCGGCGAGGTGATCACCGCCCGGGGCTGCACCTGCGTGTCGCCGAACGAGATCTGCTCGCCGGCGCGCTCCTCGGCCAGGTCGGCGAGGTGCACACCGGTGCGCCGCTCCAGGTCGCGCCAGCCCTCGACCGCCACGGCCCCGTTCGTCGTGCCGGACAGCGCGAGGATCGCCTCTGCCAGGTGCACGTCGCGGGCCAGCGATGGCCGCCCGTCCCCGACACCCCCGTGGACCGTGCCGTTCGCCCGACGCAGGTAGTCGATCGCCGCCGCAGGCTTGCACGTCACGCCCTTCGTCGACGTGCCGAGCCTGTCGATAAGCGGCCCGAGCGCGGCCATCTTCTCGGCGACCGTGGCGTAGTCGCGTTCGATGGTGACCAGCCGAGGCATGGTCACGCCTGGAATCGGCTCGCACTCGCCGGCCTTCCAGTCGAGGGCGCGCCCGCCCGGCTGTGCCAACTCGTCGGCGGTGTCGTGCATGAGCGGCACGCTGAGGACGTCGGTGCGCTTGCCCAGGTGTGTCGCCGCGAGCCGGGAGAACTGCTCGGCGATCATGCGGAACGCGTCGAAGTCGGTGCGGGTCTCCCAGGGCGGCGCGATTGCCGGGTTGAACGAATGCACGAACGGGTGCATGTCCGTGGTGGAGATGTCGTGCTTCTCGTACCAGGTCGCCGCGGGCAACACCACATCGGCGTATGTGCAGGTGCTGGTCATCCGGAAGTCGATCGCCGTGGCCAGATCGAGCTTGCCGCGCGGCGCCTCGTCACGCCATGCCACCTCGGCCGGGCGCAGCCGCGGCGGCGACTCGTCGGCACGAACCGCGTCCTCGATGCCGAGCAGGTGCCGCATGAAGTACTCCATGCCCTTGCCGGACGAGCCGAGCAGGTTTGCCCGCCACACCGTTATCACCCGCGGCCAGTTCGCCGGATCGTCCGGGTCATCGCCCGCGAAGTGCAGCCGTCCTGCGCGCAACTCCGCGACCACGTGGTCGGGGACGGACATGCCGGCTCGCGCGGCTTCATCGGCGAGTTCGAGCGGGTTGCGGTCGAACGCCGGATGCGACGGCGTCCATCCCATCCGCGACGCCTGCGCCAGGCAATCCGCGAAGGTGCGCCCGGCGAACCGGCCGCTGCCCAGCGGGCTGGACAACTCGTCCGCGGCGAAGCTTTCGTAGCGCCACTGGTCGGTGTGCAGATAGAAGAACGACGTCCCCGTCATGTGCCTCGTCGGACGTTGCCAGTCAAGGGCGAACGCCATCTGCTGGAACCCGGTCAGCGGGCGCACCTTCTCCTGCCCGACGTAGTGCGCCCAGCCACCGCCGTTGACGCCCTGACAGCCACACAACATCAGCAGCGTGAAGAACGTTCGGTAGATCTGGTCCGAGTGGTACCAGTGGTTCGTGCCGGCGCCCATGCAGATCATCGACCGGCCGTGCGATAGCTCGGCGTTACGCGCGAACTCTTGGGCCACCCGGATCGCCGCGGCCGCCGGCACAGATGTGATCCGCTCCTGCCATGCCGGGGTGTACGGATGGTCGTCGTCGTATCCGGACGGCCACTCGCCCGGCAACCCGGGGCGGGGGACCGCGTACTGCGCCAGCAGCAGGTCGAAGACTGTCGTGACCAGGTGCCCGCCGATCCGGAGCGCCGGCACACCCCGGCGTATGGTCGCGCCGCCCTCCGTCTCTCCGACGTCGAAGCGCGGCAGGTCCAGGGCCACCGCCTCGGAGTCCCGTTCGGCAAGCGTGAGCAGCGGGTCGATCTCGCCCAGGTCGAGGTTCCATCGGCCGGCACCCGCCTCGCCGTAGCGGAACCCCACCGAGCCGTTCGGAACGCGCGCCTCTCCAGTGGCGTCGAGCAGCACCGTCTTGTGCGCGGCTCCTTCACCCGTTTCGCCGATGTCGGCAGCGGTGAGGAACCGATCCGGGACGTACGCATCACCGTGCTCGCGCAACGTCACGAGGAACGGCAGGTCGGTGTAGGTCTTGACGTAGTCGGTGAAGTAAGGCACCTGCCGGTCGCGGTAGAACTCCGAGAGGATCACGTGGCCCATCGCCATCGCCAGGGCGCCGTCGGTGCCGGGCGCTGCCGGGAGCCAGTCGTCCGCGAACTTGGTGTGGTCGGAGAAGTCGGGGCTGACCACCACGACCTTCTGTCCCCGGTAGCGCGCTTCCGTCATGAAGTGCGCGTCCGGCGTGCGGGTGATCGGCAGGTTCGTGCCCCAGATCATCAGGTAGGACGCGTTCCACCAATCGCCGGACTCCGGTACGTCGGTCTGATCGCCGAACACCTGCGGCGACGCGATCGGCATGTCCGCGTACCAGTCGTAGAACGAGAGGATCGTCGCGCCGATCATCGACAGGAACCGGGTGCCGGCCGAGTACGACACTTGCGACATCGCCGGGATCGGCGAGAAGCCGATCACGCGATCCGGGCCGTACTGCTTGACGGTGTGCACGTGGGCCGCAGCGATCAACTCGCTTACCTCCGGCCACGACGAGCGCACGAAGCCGCCTTGGCCGCGCGCACTCTTGTATCGCGCGGATCGCTCAGGATCTCCGGTGATCTCCGCCCAGGCCGCCACCGGGTCGCCCAGCCGATCGCGCGCCTCGCGCCACATCTCGAGCAACGGCCCACGCACATACGGGAAGCGCACCCGCGACGGCGAGTACGTGTACCACGAGAACGACGCGCCGCGCGGGCAGCCGCGCGGCTCGTACTCCGGCGAGTCCGGGCCCACCGACGGGTAGTCGGTCTGCTGCGTCTCCCAGGTGATGATGCCGTCCTTGACGTACACCTTCCATGAGCACGACCCGGTGCAATTCACCCCATGTGTAGAGCGGACCACCTTGTCGTGCCGCCATCGCTCCCGGTAGAAGGCCTCCGCGCCGCGTCCACCCTTGCGGTGCACCTCCCGGTAGTCGGGGGACGGCTCGCCCGGCGTGAAGTACTGCGCCTTGCGCAACAACGACTCCACCGGCTCGCCCGCGGGCAACAGCGGGGCCAGCAACTCGTGGCCCGCTGAGGGCTCGACCATCCGATCACCCCGATCTGCGGCAGTTGGTGATTCGACGTTGGTCCGATTCGAACCCTAGCCAGGCCGTCGATCACTGCCAACAGCCATGTGAAGACTGGGTTCTACCTAATTCGCATGTAACAATGGTGTTGTGACCAGCACTTTGCCTCGCCGCACCGATCCCGAAGGGCCGGCTCCGTTCGGGGAGAGCCGGTCGCGGGTGCTCGCAGTGTTGCAGGATGCCGGCCGCCCGCTGGACGTCACCGAAGTGGCGAAATTGGTTGGGTTGCACGTGAATACGGCGCGCTTCCATCTCGACGGACTGGTCGACGCCGGGGTCGCGGACCGTGCGGCTGAGCAGCGCGAGCAGCCGGGCCGCCCCCGCACGCTGTATGCCGCGCGTTCGGGCGCCGCTCGAGCCGGCGTCCGCAGCTACCAACTGCTTGCGGAGATCCTCACCAGCTTCGTCGCTGCGCAGGTCCCGCAACCGGCGCGCGCTGCGCAAAACGCCGGTCGGGAGTGGGGTAGGTACCTGACGGACCGGCCCGGCCCGTTCGAGCAGGTCACGGCCGCGACCGCGACCCGCCACCTGGTCGACGCGCTGGACAGCCTCGGCTTCGCCCCCGAGGCCAAGACGGCAGGCAACAGGCGGCAGATCCTGCTGCACCACTGCCCGTTCCGGGAGTCCGCGAGCAGACACCAGGACGTGGTCTGCGCCATCCACCTCGGGCTGATGCAAGGCATGCTCGCCGAACTCGACGCGCCGATCGACACCGATCGGCTGGACCCGTTCGTGGAGCCGAATCTGTGCGTCGCTCACCTGTCCCGGCGCCCGCAACCGGGCAGCACTTCGGCTCGGACGAAGTCCCGTAGCTAACCGGGTTGCCCAGGCCAGGCTTTAAGCATTGATTCGATGTATTCAGTAAAACGACGTGGGCTCCGCGGCCGCCCGTAGCGTGCCGCCGTCACCGGCCCGGCGCTGCGGCGTGCCGGTCGCGGTAGTGCCAGGGCCCGTCGTACACGCGAGCCAGCAGACCCAGGGCGAGCGCGCCGACCAGCAGGCCGAAGTCGCGCAGCGCCACGTCGTAGAACCCGGGGTAGCTGAGCAGGTTGACGATAATGCCGGCCAGCCAGAGGGCCACCACGTAGGGGGCGTAGCGGGGTTTGAGCGCAACGGCGAGCCCGGCGGCGATCTCGATCACGCCGACCACGTACATCGCAGTCTGCGCGGAGAACGGCAACTCCCTGACGATCCACGGCGCCAGGTAGTGCGGCCAGTAGGTCATGCCGTTGGCGAACTTGTCGATGCCCATCCAGATCGGCAGCACCGCGAATCCGGTGCGCAGCAGGAGGAACGCGCCGTAGGCGGGCTCGGTGTGCGCCCGGCTCAGCGCTTCGCGGAGACCACGGGCACGCGCACGCGGCGCGGGCAGGACGGTGGCGGTCATGACAACCCCTTCCTGTAAAAGCAACGGCTACTGCTTTTACAGTAAGCCGCAGGCAGGGCTATTTGTCAATGGACATTAGCGTTAGAGTTGGGGTATGGACGCCGAGACGACGCCCGGGCTGGAGTCTCTGGAGCAGCTGACCGCGCTGGACGAGCCGGTCCGTCGCCGGCTGTATTCGTTCATCAGTGACCAGCCGGCACCGGTGTCCAGGGACGAGGCCGCGGCCGCGACGGGAATCGGGCGCACGCTGGCCGCCTATCACCTGGACAAGCTGACCGAGGCCGGTTTGCTCGTGAGCAGCTACCGGCGCCTGCCGGGGCGTGGTGGCCCCGGAGCCGGGCGACCCGCGAAATGGTATGCGCGCGCGAGCGAGGAGTTCACGGTCAGCGTGCCGCCGCGCGCCTACGAGTTGTTAGCCGGGATGCTGGTCACTGCGGTCGAGCACGACGACGATGGCTCGGTGCAGGCAGCACTCGGGACGGCGGCGCGGGGCGCCGGTCACACCGTCGGCCAGGAGGCCGGCTCGGTGCTCGGTGCGCTGCGCCGTTGTGGCTACGAACCGGCCGAAGGTGCCGGCGGTGACATCGAATTGCGGAACTGTCCGTTCCACCGGATTGCTCAGGACCACCGCGAGGTCGTGTGCGCCCTGAACCTTCGCTTGGTGCGGGGGATTCTCGCCGGCACGGGGGAGCGGACGACGCGCGCCCGGCTCGAGCCGCGGCCGGAACGCTGCTGCGTCACGATCCGTCGCGCGGGGCCCGCGTCGTGATTCATGCGCCGCCCGGCCGGCTCAGCATCTCGGCGAGGACCGCAGCCTGACTGATATCACTGCGTTTCGTGGCCGTCAGCAGCGTCAGCGGTCCCGTGGCCGCGAGCTCGCGCAGATGGGCCAAGGCAGTGGCACGTTCGGGCTCGTCGAGTTCGGTGCGGTAGCGGCGCGCGAACTCCGGATACCGCTCGGGATCGTGGCCGTACCAGGTGCGCAGCTCGGTTGACGGAGCGACCTGCTTGCACCACTCGTCGAGGTGAGCGCGGTCCTTGCTCAGCCCGCGCGGCCAGACTCGGTCGACAAGCACCCGCCGGCCGTCACTGGACTCCGGTTCCTCATAGATCCGTCGGACCTGGACGTGAGGGGTTTGCCCCATGAGCGGTCTCCCTCCTGCTCGCAGGGAACCTCGCCGAACACCATCGTGCCCCCGAGTGGGCGGCTACGAGGGTTGCGTAGCCACCCACCCGGCGGTAGCTGGGCTCGGCCGCACGTGGGGCCGCCCGTGTGGGGTTAGTGCGTGATTGCGATCGCGTCGGTCGCCGTTGCCGTCGTACCGAAGTAGTTCGTGGCGGTGCAGCGGACGTGGTGGGTGCCGGAACCGGTGACCGTTGCCCGCCAGGTGCCGTCGTCGGGACCGGCCACGAGCTGGAGGTCCGTCCCGTCAATGGTGCAGGCCGGTGGCCCGTCGAGGCCGCTCATCGTGTCGACGGCGCTGACGGTGACGCGGGCCGGGCCGGATGCGCGCTGGTTGGCGAGCGTGTGCGCCACCGTGAGGGCGGGCGGATTGCTCAGCGACGGCGGCGCGTCGGCCGGGTCACTTCCCCAACTGCTCGGGGTGCTGGCCAGCGTGTAGTTCAGCGTGCCCCCGTCGCGGACGAACGATGCTGGCAGCCAAGGCTTGCTGCTGTCGTTGCCGTTGACGGTGAGGCCCTGCACGTAGGGCGTGTCCGCGGCCGCACCCGGTGCGTCGATCGTGATCGTGGTGCCGTTGCCTCGGTCGATGACGATGTGCGGGAACAACGGGCTGGCCAGGACGAGGTCGGCGCGCCCGGGAGCGTAGGGCCACATGCCGAGGCTGGCCCACACGTTCCACGCGGACATGGTGCCGAGGTCGTCGTTTCCGGTGATGCCGCCGGTGGTGTTGGTCCAGCGCAGGTTGACGACTTGCCGCACCGTGGACTGGGTCTTCGCCGGCACGCCGAGGTAGTCGTACATCCACGGTGTCTGGATGTCCGGCTCGTTGGTGGGATCGAAGCGCAGGCTGCTCGAGCCGGTGCCGTTGAAGAACGCGTCGAAGAATGCATCGAGACGCGTGGTCGTGGCGTCACGCCCGCCCATCAGCTCGGTGAGCTTCGCGACGTCGTCGTAGACCATCCACGAGTACTGGGTGGTGCTGCCCTCGGCGAACCCGCTGGACGAGGTCGACCGGAAGTTCGTCACCCACGTGCCGTCGTTGTTACGCCGCCAGGCGTAGCCGGTGAACGTGCCGTCGGTCAGAGCCGGGTTGAACACGTTCTGCCAGTACTCGGCACGCTGCAGGAACTTCTGGTACGTGTCGGTGTCTCCGACCGCTTGGGCGAGTTGGGCGACGCTGAAGTCGGCGTTGGCGTCCTCAAGCGTCTCACCGGCCGAACCCCAGCAGTGGCAGTTCTGCGCAGGGACGTAATGCATGCTCAGGTAGTCGGTCAGGTCGGGACGCTGGCCGGGGCAGCCGATCGCGCACCCGTTGCCGATCGTGGCGTCGCCACTGTCGAGCGAGTCGTTCTCCGTCGGGACGGTCGCCGCGGTCAGCAGTGACCGCTCGGCAGCCTGCAGATCGAACCCGCTCGAGCCGAGGCCGTGGATGCCGGACAAGAACGCCTGAATGCCGGCGATCACTGACGCTGAGGCGTCACCTTCCATGATGCTGGTCTTCGCGCCACGATCGAGCCAGCGGTCCCACTCGCCTCGTTGCGTGGCGAGATTGAGCAGTGACTGCGCCCAGTCGTTGGCGACCCGCGGGTCGACGAGCGAAAGCAGCTGCACCTGGCCGCGGAATTGATCCCAACCGGAGAGCGTGTCGTACTCGTCCTGCTGCCGGGAGCGGTCGATCACCTGCACCCCGCCCGGCGTGCCGTGCTGGTCGTCGGCCCCTTCGTACTGGCCGTTGACGTCGCTTGCAAGTGTCGGTTCGAGCAGCGCGTGATAGAGCGCCGTGTAGAAGACGGTGACCTGGTCGTCGGTGGTGTTCGGGCCGGGCGTGATGCTGATCCGCCGGAGCTCATCCTGCCAAGCGCGATGCGCGGCAGCCCGGACGCTGTCGAACGAGGTCCCGGGCGGGTTTTCCTGCTGCAGGTTGGCACGTGCGTTGGCGGCGCTGACGTAGGAGATGCCGACGCGCATGTTGACGGTCTGGTCGGAGCTCGTGTCGAAGCCCACCCACGCACCTGAGCCCTTGCCGGTGCGCGCGGCCCTGGCGTAGCCCTCGCCACCACTCGCGGTCATGCTGCCCGGACTGACCGTCGCGTCGTTCCAGGTGCCGTAGTTGGCGAACGGCCGGTCGAAGTCCGCGACGAAGAACAGGTGGTAGTAGTTGCGGTTGTTCGTCGTGACGCCGTTTGCGCCGCAGAAACCGCCGCCGGAGACCTCACCCGAGACGGTGCCGCTGGCCGGGTCGACCGTGACGTTGGTCGGGTCGCCACTGCCGATCGCCGAATTGGAGACACGGAACAGCAGGTTCGCCGGCGTCGTAGCCGGGAACGTGAACCGTCCGGAGCCAGCACGCTTCGTCACGGTGAGCTCGGTGGTTGCGCCGTTGTCCAGCCCGACGCGGTAGTAGCCGGGCTCGGCGGTCTCGTTCGCGTGCGAGTAGGTGCTCGCGTACGTCGCGTCGGTCGTGTCCGACGACGGGGAGGTCGTGATCGGCGCGGTGTACGGCAGGATCGGGATATCGCTGTCCAGCCCGGCACAGCCGGTCCCGTTGAGGTGCGTGAGGCTGAACCCGCGAATCTTGGTGTTGGTGTAGGAGTAGGAACCGGACGCGCCGGAGACGCTGTACAGGTTTCCGGTGGCGGTGACCGGGCTCCACTGGATCATTCCGAAGGGCCGCGACGCACCGGGGAACACGTCGCCGCCTCCCGTGGTGCCGATCATCGGGTTCACATACGCGGTCGGGTCTGCGATATCGGGCGCGGCACTCGGCTCGGCGCCGGCTCGGACAGCGCCCGTCATGAGCGTGACAAGTGTGGCCGCCGAACTGGCAATGACCGCGATCCGAAGGCGCGTACGGGGTCGAGCAGACATCTGGCGTTCCGCCTCCAGGCACGGGCTGGAATCCTGCTTATGCGGCCCGCCAGGTGCGACGCGCTCGGGAGAATGGTTCGACGGCTAAAGGCCGAGCCATGTGTCCACCGCTGGCGCTACCACCGAAATCGCGCACCACAGGCCAACTTGACAACGTTGTCGGCCTGCATTTCAGCACAGCTCCGGCAATGCGGTCAAGAGCCCCGAGGCGGTCGGCGCACGGCGAGCGGTCACGGCCGGAGTGTCAGCGTTCAGATGTGATCACGCCGGCGTCGCCTCTCGTGCACAGTCCGCGTCCGGTTCTGGTAAGAAGTACCGACGCGAGGCTTGAGTAGTCCAAGGATCCGGAGAACCCCCATGACCTCCGCGATTCAGCGGCTCGTCGATTCGGTCGCTGTCGAGCTCGACAGCTCAACGATGCTCGAAGACGCCGACGAGCGGATGATCGCGATGTCCTCGCAGAGCCCGCTGATCGACGACGTGCGCCGAGACTCGATCCTGCGCAAGGAGACCTCCCAGTGGATGATCGACTGGTTCCGGCGGTTCGGTATCCACGAGGCCCGCACGCCGATCTGCATTCCGGCAGACGCGGAGCGAGGCATCCTCCCTCGCGTCTGCGCACCGGCTCGCTATCGCGATGACCTGCTGGGATTCTTATGGTTCATCGACGTCGACGGCCGCGTGGGCCGTGACGGACTTGCCGCGGCTGCCAGCGCCGCCGACCGCCTCGGCCGCTTGATGTACGAGGAGGCGCTGGCGTCGCGGTTGACTGCGCGCGTGCTGGCGAACCTGCTTTCACCGTCGCAGGAGCTGCGGGAAATCGCCGCTGCCCAGATTCTCGAGGAAGCGACGCTCCCGGCTCGGTCCGCGATCACCGCAGTTGTGCTGCGGCCCGTCGACGTGAGGACCAGTGACGCGGTCAGCCGCGCGGTCAGCGGCGCGCTCTACGAAGTCGGGGTCCACCGGGCCGGTGCGGATACCTTGTGTCTGCCGAAGTCCGACCACGGGGTACTGCTCGTGGCGACGGACCATGCTCGCGCCGAGACCCAACTGGCGGAGGTAGCAAGGGACGCGCGCGCGGCATTGCTGCGCAGGCTGGGCCGCAACGGATGCGTGCGCGTGATAGCGGCGATCGGCGACCCGCAAGCCCGGCTCGTCGACGCGGTGTCCTCCTACCGGCAGGCGAGGCTGACTGCCCGGGTGGCCGGCATGGTGCCAACCTTCGGCGACACCCCGCATTGGCGCGACCTCGGGGTATTTCGAACCCTGGCGCTGCTGCCGACCGACGACGCGGCGCAGCTGGCTCTGGATCCGCGGCTTCGGCGTCTGTTCGACGGCGGCGACCAGCAGTCAATTGCCACGCTGGAGATGTACCTCGACATGGGTTGTGACGCGAAGGCGACCTACGAGCGGCTGCACATTCACCGGGCCACGCTCTACTACCGTCTGCAGAAGGTCGAAAAGGTCACGGGAGTGAATCTGGCCGACGGGAACGACCGCCTCGCGCTCCACCTGGGTTTCAAGCTCAGCAGGCTCGCCGGGCTGCACCCCGACGCCGTTCCACCTGAGTGAGGAACTGAATGAGCATGTCTCGCCGGCTGAGCCGGATCGCTGTGCTGCTGCTTGGGCTGGTCATCGCCGGCCTGTGGGGCGCCGCTGCCGCCTGGGCACATGTCACCGTGACTGCGCCGGGCGTGGTCGCCGGCGACAGCGACGCAACGATCGTGTTCCGCGTCCCGGACGAGAGCCACACCGCCAGCACCGTCGGCCTGAAGGTGCAGCTGCCCGCCGATACGCCCATCGCCGGGGTGCTGGTTGCGCAGCAGCCGGGCTGGACCGCGGCCATCACCCAGGCGAAGCTGGCCAACCCGATTCAGACGGACGACGGCGCCATCACCGAAGTGGTGTCCGAGATCAACTGGAAAGCCGGCGCCGGCGCGGGGATCAAGACCGGGTTCTTCGGCGAATTCACCATCATCGGCGGCAAGCTGCCCGACGGCGTCACCGCCCTCACCTTCAAAGCCATCCAGACCTACAGCGACGGCACGCAAGTCGCCTGGATAGAGCAACCTGCCCAGGGCAGCAGCGCCGAGCCCGAACATCCCGCTCCCACGTTGCACCTGCCGGCAGCGGGGGCAGGCTCGAGCACGACAGGGACGTCTGGAAAGGCGGGATCGAACAACAGCGCCAGCGAGGGAGCGGCCATCACCGGCATCGTCCTCGGCGCAGTAGGTGTCGTGCTGGGGGCAGCGGCGTTGCTGCTCACGCTGCGCCGAGGACGCGAGCGCCCGGCCGGCCTCGATACCACCTGAGTCATCCGTTCTTTCAGACATTTGTCGGGCCGGGTATCCGAACAATCGCGACTGTTGCCGATTGTCCGGATGGTGGCGGCGCCCTAAGAATGAGCTGAGCTCAGACCGAGCTGGGTGTCCGCCGCCTTAGGAGTGTGCTGATGAGACGACGTATGTCGCGCAGGATCACCCGAACTGCGTGGGTCCTGACGGTGACGGTTGCCTGCGCGTTGGGTCTGGCTGTAGGCCCGCCGATGGCATCTGTCGCGGCCGACCCGTCGCCGACGGTGCCCGCGTCCGACAATTCGGCGCACGGCGGTGACACGCTCGCAGACACCCACAACATCCCGACGAACGCCGTCTCCGGCAACGTCTCGTTCGTGGACAACGTCCGCGGTGTCAGCGGGTACTCGTCGCTCAACTTCATCTCCTACCCGAAGTACGGCTACGACTTCATGTTCGCCAACGGCACCGGCGGCCTCGCCGTCTGGTCGCTGAAGGACCCGGAGCATCCGGCATTGGTCTCCACCGTCACCGCGGCCCAGCTGCGCGTGCCAGGGGACACGGCGGATCGCTTCTGGGAAGGCGAGAACATGACCGTCGACCCGCAGCGCAAACTCGTCTTCCTGAGCCGGGATCCCCGCGGCTTTGGCGGCACCCTCTCGACCGGTTCTTCCGGCTTCTACATCATCGACGTCCAGAACCCCTGGCAGCCCCGGATAGTCCTGTTCCACCCAGTGCCGGCCGGGCACACCAGCACGTGCATCAACGACTGCCAGTACATCTGGACCGTCGGCCCCTACAGCACGGGCACGCCGGGCAATGATCCGACGTGGTTCCCGCAGCCGCCGTACAGCGAGCCGCGCGGCGGCGTACCGCTGTGGGTCACCGACATCCGCGACATCAACCACCCGTTCACCTACCCTGAGCCCCTCGACCTCGATCGGTTCGACGGCCAGACGAGCTACGACCACTCCGTGGACGTCGACCGAAACGGTGTTGCATGGGTAGCCGGCGAGGGTGGCGACCGCGGCTACTGGACCAAGGGCCTGCACTGGGACCCGGTGCAGCAGGTTAACCGTGTCGCAACCGCGTACGACCCGGTGCCTTACGCCGGCGGCGTCTCCGACCTCACCCCCGGCGCAACGGGAGACTTCTTCGGCTACTTCGACCACAACGCCCAGCACGTCACCTGGAAGCTCGGCAACTACCCCGCGGGCAATCTGCTGCTCATCACTAACGAGAACATCACCACCTGCTCGCAGGCGGGCGAGCTGAAGATTGCGTCGCTGGACGGGAGCTACGACGGCGCGAGCTGGCGCTCCACCCCGCAGAATCCGTTCCGGCTCAAGCTGGTCGGCCACTACACCGCGTGGGGCCAGGAGGGTTCGGATACCTCGAACGCCAGCTGCTCGGCGCACTGGTTCACCGTGAACGGCAACATCGTCGCCCAGGCCTGGTACGCCCAGGGCGCCCGGTTCATCGACATCTCCGACCCGGAGCACCCGAAGCAGGTGGGTTACTTCCGGATTCCTCGCGGCACCACCGGGGTGACTGCAGGATCGGCGTCCCAGACGGTCTGGCACAACGGGCTGGTCTACGTCGCCGATTACAACCGCGGTGTGGATGTGCTGCGGTTCAACGGCGCAATCACCGGCAACCCGGACGGGAAGATCTGCTGGAACTCTTGCGAGAACTGACACCTAGGCAGGCAACTCCGGGTTCCGGATCGGCGGGCGTTCGATTCGGAGCCCGGAGTGTCTGTGCCGCGCTTATGGCGCTGGCCTTGATGGCCGGCTGCTCGTCGGGCGGACATAAGTCCGGCTCGCACGGCGATCTCACCGTCGGTGTCCTCGCGCCGCTGACCGGGACAGACGCAGCGCAAGGGCGCGATCTCGTGAACGGCGCCACGCTGGCCGTCGACGAGGCCAACCACGGCGGCGGGGTGCTCGGCCATCGCGTGCAGCTTGCGACACAGGACGACGGATGCGCGCCGGGCACGGCGACGCAGGCGGCGACCCGGCTGGTCGCCGCGAAGGTCACCGGCGTCGTCGGCGGCGTCTGCGACACCTCCACCCAGGCCGCCGTCGCGGAGCTGGCGAAGGCCGGCACGCCAACCCTCGTGACATCCGCCGACGCTGACACACTGGCGAGCCCGAGCCGGCCGGCCACGTTCATGCTCACCGGCACCGTCTACCAGCAGGGACTCGCGGCGGTGCACTGGATCGCCTACCGCAACGCCCAGCGGGTGGCGCTGGTGGCCGACTCATCGCCTCAGGCGGCGGAACTCTCGCGGGTCGTATCCGGCCACGTTGAGGTCCCGCTGGCGAGTCGGCAGGTGGTGCAGCCCGGACAGGCGCTGGCGCCGGTCGTCGCGGCGACCCTGCGCCCCCGTCCGGACTTCGTGTACTGGGCCGGGTCGGCACAGCAGGGCGGGCAGCTACTCAGCGAGCTGCGCGGCAAGGGTTATCGCGGCTGGTTCATGGCTTCCTCGGCGTCCGACAGCCCGGCCTTCGTGGCCGCGGCCGGGACCCAAGCCGCGGAGGGGGCGTTCGTCACCACCCCGGCCCGTCCCGAGTTGCTGCCGCGGGCCGCTAGCTGGATCACGCAGTACCGGGCCAAGTACCACCAGGACCCGGGTCGCGCGGCCATGCAGGCCTACGACGCGGTTCGGGCCCTGCTGGCGGCCGTCCGCCAGGCCGGCGACACGCAGCCGAAAGCCGTGACCGAAAGCCTCATGGGCCTGCGTGGGTTCTCGACATTCCTGGGCCAGCTGCAGTTCGCGCCCGACCACACGATGACGTACGACAACTACGTCATCGGCATGGTGCGCAAGGGCACGATCAAGCTGGCCGCGGGTTAGATCCACCAGCGTGGCAGTGATGCGCTCGCGCAGCAGGTGGTTCCGAACGGGCCTGTTCGGCGCGCTGCTGCTCGGTGCCCTGCTCGCCGGCACCCCACAAGCCGAGGCACA
>JBPYES010000344.1:0-2747 GCA_051984825.1 Jatrophihabitantaceae bacterium | reverse complement strand
TCGTGGACCATCTGGCTGGTCCGCCCGTCTTGCCGCAGCTCGCCGTTGACCGTCGCGGTGATACGCAGGTCGGACGGATCGAGCACCGTCTCGATCCACGGCCCGATCGGGCAGAACGAGTCGTAGCCCTTAGCGCGAGTGAACTGCACGTCGGCGCGCTGCTGGTCACGGGCGGTCACATCGTTGGCGGCGGTGTAACCGAGCACGTGGTCGAGAGCCTTCTCGCGCTCCACGTCCTTGGCGGGGAGGCCGATCACCGCGGCGAGCTCAGCCTCGTGCTCCACCTGCGCCGAGTCGGGCGGCAGCCGGATCACGTCGCCGGTGCCGATCACCGAGGTCGACGGCTTGAGGAACAGCAGCGGTGTGGCCGGCACCTCGTTACCGAGCTCGCGGGCGTGTTCGGCGTAGTTGCGCCCCACCGCCACGACCTTGCTGGGCAGGATCGGCGACAACATGCGGACCTCGGCGAGCGGCCACCGCGCGCCCGTGAACTTGATCGCGCTGAACGGGTGACCGTCGATCGCGGCGACGTCGTCGCCTTCCACAACGCCCCAGGACAAGCCGGTCGGGGCCACGAAGCGGGCGATGCGCACGAGCATTTAGGCTACCGGGCGTGACTTCCCGACTGTCGGCCGTGCCGACCGAACGGCGCCGCCGGTCTGCCGCGACGGCCGGGCTGCTCGCAGCGTTGCTCGTCGCCGTCGGGGTCGTGTCCTGGGTCGGCACGGCGCCCACCGCGCTGCGAGTGCTGGCGACGATCGCGCTGGTAGCGGCCGTCCCGTTGGCCCTGGTCGGCTGGGGGCTGCTGACGAGCATCCGCGCCGATCAGGCCGAGGCACGGCTCGACGCGGCGATCGCTGCTGCAGTCGCGGATGCCTGCACCTCCGTTGACGAATGCACCCACGACTGCGCCGCATGCCTGCGAAGCTGATCTACTCGGCGATCGCGTCTCTCGACGGCTACATCGCCGACAAGGACGGCCGTATCGAATGGGCCGCGCCGGACGACGAGGTGCACGGGTACGTCAACGACCTGACGCTGCCCATCGGCACGCACCTGCTCGGACGGCGGATGTACGAGGTGCTGCACGCCTGGGACACCGTGCCGACCGACGACGGTCCCCAGGTCATGCGGGACTTCGCCGCCATGTGGCAGGGTGCCGACAAGATCGTCTACTCCACGACGCTGGCGGCCGTGTCGGGCCCTCGCACTCGCCTGGAGCGCCGTTTCGATCCTGACGCGGTGCGCGAGCTGAAGTCGTCCGCCGAGCGTGACCTCACGGTCGGCGGGCCGGGCCTCGCCGCGGCGGCGCTTTCCGCCGGGCTGGTCGACGAGCTGGAGCTCTTCCTTCACCCGCTGATCGTCGGCGGTGGGACGGCTGCCCTGCCGGGCGGCATCCACCTCGATCTCGAACTGCTCGACGAACGCCGGTTCGCCAGCGGCGTGGCGTTCCTGCGCTACTCGTGCAGCAGGCCATAGCGCACCGCGTCGGAGAGGGCCAGCCAGGACGCCTCGATCACGTTGCCGTGCACGCCCACTGTCGTCCACTCGTGCTGGCCGTCCGACGTCTCGACGAGCACCCGGGTGACCGCGTCGGTGCCGTGCTTGCCGGGCAGGATGCGCACCTTGTAGTCCGTCAACTCCAGCTGCGCAAGGCGCGGGTAGGCGGTCTCCAACGCTCCGCGCAGCGCCCGGTCCAGGGCGTTCACCGGCCCGTTGCCCTCGTCGGTCGAGATCACCCGCTTGCCGCCGGCGTGCAGCTTCACGGTCGCCTCGCTGACGAGCGAGCCGTCGTCGCGCCGTTCGACGATCACGCGGTAGGACTCGACCCGAAATGGCGTCGTCACGCCGTCGAGTTCCTCGCGCAGCAGCAGCTCGAACGACGCGTCCGCCGCCTCGTATGACCAGCCTTCCGCCTCACGCTGCTTGACCCGGTCGACCACCTTGCCGACCACGTCGGGACGCGACGCTACGTCCACCCCGAGCTCGCGCGACTTCAGTTCGACCGACGCGCGGCCGGCCATCTCGGTGACGAGGATGCGCTGGTCGTTGCCGACCACCGTCGGATCGAGGTGGTTGTACAGCTCCGGCGACACCTTGATCGCGGACGCGTGCAGCCCGGCCTTGTGGGCGAACGCCGAGGACCCGACGTACGGCTGGTGGGTGTTCGGGGCGAGGTTGGCGATCTCTGCGATGGCGTGCGATACCCGCACCATCTCGGGGAGGCAGCCGTCGGGCAACACGTCCAGCCCCATCTTGGTGACCAGCCCGCCGATCACCGCGAAGATGTCGGCATTGCCGGCACGTTCGCCGTAACCGTTCGCGGTGCCCTGTACGTGCGTGGCGCCGGCATCGACGGCGGCCAGCGTGTTGGCCACGGCGCAACCCGTGTCGTCCTGCGTGTGGATGCCGAGCCGTATTCCCGTACGCCGGCGTACGGCGTGAACGGTGGCATGCACACCCATCGGCAACATCCCGCCGTTCGTGTCGCACAGCACGCCGACATCGGCTCCGGCCTCGGCCGCGGCGTCCAGCACCCGTACCCCGTAGTCGGGATCGTGTTTATACCCGTCGAAGAAGTGCTCGCAGTCGAGGAACACCCGCCGCCCGTGCTCGCGCAGGAACGCCACCGTGTCGCGGACCATTGCGAGGTTCTCCTCCAGCGTGGTGCGCAGCGCCCGCTCGACATGCCACACATCGGACTTCGCGACGAGCGTGACGACTTGCGCGCGTGAGTCGAGCAGGGC
>JBPYES010000343.1:0-4047 GCA_051984825.1 Jatrophihabitantaceae bacterium | reverse complement strand
CAGCGAATGAGCGGCATCGCCACAGCGGCATCGGCTTACGTCGAGCAGGTAAGCGACCTGCCTGTTTCGATCCTCGACACGCGCAAGACCGCACCCGGGCTGCGGGCGCTGGACAAGTACGCGGTCGCGTGCGGCGGGGCAACCAACCACCGCCCGAACCTCGCCGCGATGGTGCTCGCGAAAGAGAACCATCTGGCGGCAGCCGGCGGCGTGGTGGCTGCAATTGACGCGATACGCCGGAACACGTCAAGGCTCGGCAGCGCGAGCCCCCAGATCGAGGTCGAGGTGACGAATCTTGTGCAGGCCCGGGAGGCGCTCGAATGTCAGGTCGACTGGGTGCTCCTCGACAACATGACAGACGACGCCATGCGTGCTGCGGTGCACCTGCGAGACAGCGACACCCGCTTCCTGGCGACTCGCCTGGAAGCGTCGGGCAACGTCACCCTCGCCACCGTCCGAAGCATCGCCCTCACCGGCGTCGACGCGATCTCCGTCGGCGCATTGACCCATTCCGCCGATGCGCTCGACCTGAGCCTGCTCGTGAGCGGAGCGGATGGTTTACCACCAGGCGGCACGATCGCCGCCTAGCGTCCAGGGTCGAACCCCTCCTCGCGAAGGCGCTGCCGGATAGCCTCTGCCCTCTCGCGCGCGGAGTGCGCCCGCTTGCGGGCGTTCGACGCTACCTCTCTTGCTTGTTCTTGCAGCTGCTCATCACGGTCCTGCAGTGCGTGCTGATCCATTTCGGCTGCGAGCTGGTCGAGCCGGCGCGCCGCCGCCTCATGCCTTTCGATGGCCATCCGTTCCATCTCGACCGCGCGGACAATGGCAGAGTGCGCTTCGGCGTCGCCGCGGTCTCGCGCCACCCCTACAGTGGACCACGCCGACCCCGCTGTACGCACTGGATTCGGCGATGCGCCTACTGGTAGGTGACGACCTCGGGCTGCGGCTGCAGGGCCATGACCTGCGCGGGCGTCATCAGCCCGGTGTCGGCTTTGTAGAACAGCTTGAACCCGGCGTGGAATGGCGGCGCCGGTAGGGCGAGCTGGTGGTAGACGTAGATCTTCTTCGCGGGCGTTGCGAGGCCGTCCGCGTGCAGCGCGACCTCCAGGCCCGCCGGGCGCGCGATGTCGTCGCGGTCGGGCAGCATCGTCGACGTGAACTCGTGGACGACGAGCAGCTTGTCCGGCAGTCGGTGCCGGGCCACTAGCCGCGACAGGTAGCCGGATACGGCGTTGATGCTCGCTGCCGAGGCCGAGCCGATGACCTTCGCCGGCACCTGCGTCGGGCCGACATGCCATTCCGGGTCCAGGGCGACGCTCACGGACGGGTCGAGCAGGAACGGCTCGTTGGCCTCGACCTGGGGTAGGAACTCGCCGCGTCCGGGCTGGAAGTCGAGGATGAGCAGCAACCGGTGCCGGTGCGCTGCGGCCAGGTAGTTGGCGATCGCCGCAGGCGGGATGGGTTTGGAGTACAGCCCGTCCGGGCCCGGCCGGGCCTGTGCCACGGTCGCGATCAGCTCCATCGCGGGCTGGATGCGCCGGCCGTAGGGGGCGTAGGCCGCGGCCTGCCGGGCAACAGCCGCAGCGGCCTGATCGGGCGTGCCACGTCCGAGTACGCCGAGCTGCCCGCTGCCCGGCGCGCCGTAGTAGGCGACCACCCGGTAGGCGGGCAGGATGCGCTGCCCCCCGCGTGGTAGTTGTGCGCGCGGAGGCGGTGTGCCGTGGGTCGGCGATCGCCGTGTCGTGGTCGGGCGGGCCGATCTCGAATGCGGCGCCGGGCTCGTTCGGCGTGGCCGTGGCGCATCGGCTGGCGAGAGCGATGGCGTTGCGGTGGCCGAACTGGCTGGCGTGCGCGGCGGGGGCCAGTTCGCCGGACTGCACGCCGCCGCGGTCACAACGAGCAACGGCACAGCCGCCGCGATTGTGAAGTTGGCTCCCCGATGCACGCCGAGATTGTGGCGGTACTGCCATGCCGCCGTCGACAGGCCACGCTGAATCCGGCCAAACGGCGCTTCAGGCCGGGCCTGCGACTCGCGCGGCTGCGGCCTTGAGAGCACTGCGCGTCTCTTGGACGAGCTGCGCAACGAGATCAGCTGCGGGCACCGCCTTACTCAGGTGGTACGCCTGCCCGGCCCACAGGTGGAAGCCGTCTGCGTCCCCGCGCTCCCTTGCCGCCGCGCGAAGCTGCGCGGTCACGTGATGAACTTCGGGATACGCACTAGGGGCGCCGGCAGAGTGCTCACGCATGAAGCGGTTGACGATGCCGCGCGCGGCGCGGCCGGTGAAGGCGCGCGTAAGCGCGGTGGATGCAGTGCTGTGCGCGATGGCCTCGCGTTGGGCAGGCGAGGTTGCAGCCTCCGGGCAAAGCATGAATGCCGTGCCCATGCCGACGGCGGTCGCGCCGGCGGCAAGCACGGCCGCGATACCGCGTCCGGTCGCCACGCCACCCGCCCCCACCAGCGGGGCCTCGTCGCCAACTGCCGCACGGACCAACTGGAGCAGTGCGAGCAGGCCGATGTCGCCCGGTGCGTCGTCGTCGAACCCGCCGCGATGGCCGCCCGCTTCGACGCCCTGCACGATCAGGGCGTCGGCACCGACGGCGTGTGCAGCCTGCGCTTCGCGCGGTGTGGTCACCGTGACCCACACCGCGACGTCGGCTTCGTGGAGACGGTCGACGTCCTCGCGTGACGGGCACCCGAAGGTCGTAGAGAGCACAGGAACGCGTTCAGCCGCGAGAAGCTCGAGTTTCTCGGCGTACCGGTCGTCGTCCCAGCCTGGTGTACCGAGCGCAACGTCGTTGCGCGCAGCCTCACCTGCGAGTGTGTCGGCGTACGCGGCGACGTCCGTGGCGCCGGAGCCGTGCCCAGGCGGTGCGAATACGTTGACGCCGAAGGGGATCTCGTCAGGCAGCAGCGACCGAAGTGCGTCGAGCTCGGCGCGGACCGCATCGAGCGACCTGTAGCCCGCGGCGAGGAAGCCCAGCCCACCGGCGCCTGATACGGCGGCCGCTAGCGCGGGCGTGGAAGGCCCACCGCCCATCGGTGCCTGCACGATCGGATAAGCGAGCGCCTCGAACGCGAACCGGGCCATGGAAAGAGTGTCACTCGCAGCAGTACTTGGCGGCATCGTGCAATGCCGGTCGACCGCAACCTGATTCGGTCCTCAGCGCAATCGTGGCTGTTCGGCAGACTGGCGACATGACGCAAGCGAGCTCCCCGACGGAGCGCACACTGATCACCCGCGGCATCCGCCTGCACGTCGTGGAGCAGGGCACCGGTCCTCTGGTGCTGCTCATTCACGGGTTTCCGGAGACGGCCTACTCGTGGCGCAAGCAATTGCCAGCCTTGGCGAATGCGGGCTTTCGTGCCGCGGCGATTGACGTGCGTGGCTACGGCCGCTCCTCCAAGCCGACAGCCGTCGAGGCATACCGGATGACAGAACTGGTGGCCGACAACGTGGCTGTCGTGCGGGCTTTGGGCGCCGAGTCGGCGGTCGTGATCGGTCACGACTGGGGCTCGCCGATTGCCACCAACTCGGCGCTGCTGGCGCCGGAGGTCTTCACAGCGGTGGGCATGCTCAGCGTTCCGTACCTGCCCCGTGGGGGACCGCGTCCCACCGAGATCTTCGCCGGTCTGGGTCGCGACGGCGAGTTCTACATCAGCTACTTCCAACAGCCCGGTCGTGCCGAATCGGAGATCGAGCCCGATGTGCGGTCGTGGCTACGCGGGCTCTACACGAGCCTGTCCGCGGGCACGATGCCCGCAGCGGATATGCGAGACGCCTTCTTCGTGACTGCCGGCGGGCGCATGTCGGATCGGTTCGTGTCCGGTCCGTTGCCGGCCTGGCTTACCGACGAGGACCTCGACCGGTACGTGCACGATTTCGAAAGCACCGGATTCACCGGCGCCCTGAACAGGTATCGCAACATGGACCGTGACTGGGAGGACCTCGCATCCTTCGATGGGGCAGCGATCCATCAGCCGTCGCTGTTCATCGGCGGTTCCCGGGACGCGTCGATCGCCTGGAATCGCCGGGCCATCGATGCCTT
>JBPYES010000342.1:0-6348 GCA_051984825.1 Jatrophihabitantaceae bacterium | reverse complement strand
CCGCGCTGAAGCTGTGGCCGGTGGTGCTGCTGCCGGTGTTCCTGCTTCGCCGGACGGGACGGGCGACCGTGCTGGTCGCATTCGCGGTCACAGCCGGGGTGCTCGCCGGGGTCAGCCTGGCCGTCGGCGGATACGGGCGGCTGGTGTCGCCCATCCACTGGCAAGCCGCGCGCGGGCTGCAGATCGAGTCGGTGCCCGCGACGCCCCTGATGATCGCCCGTATCTTCCACCCGCACGAGATCTGGCAGGTCCACACCAGCGCGTACAAGGCCACCGAACTGTTCGGGGCCGGTGTCCACGCGATGGCGGTGGCGTCCACCGCGTTGACGGTTGTGGCCCTGCTCGTCCTGACCTGGCTGTGGCTGCGCTGCCGCCGCGCGCCGGAGCTCACGACACTGGCTTGGCTGATCCTCACGGCGGCCGCCGTGCTCACCGTGACCAACAAGACGCTCAGCCCGCAGTACATCCTGTGGCTGGGCGGACCGGTGGCTGCGCTGTTCGTGCTGGCGCCGGCTGATTCCGCGGTGCGGCGCATCGCCCGGGTGCTGATCGCCCTCTCGGTGTGCACGCAGCTCATCTACCCGATCTGGTACGGCCGGCTCGTCAACGTCGGCTGGGCCATCGTGCCGATGACGATGCTGCTGACCGTCCGCAACGTACTGCTCTGCTGGCTCGCGTGGCTGGCGGGCGCCGAGGTCGTGCGCCGGACCCGGGCAGCCTCATGAGCGCCACGCTTGCCGAACGCGCGACCGTTTCCGTACGGCAGCGTATGGATCGGGTGCGTGAGGCACCCGGCGTCACGATCCTGACGGTGTGCTGCCTGGCTGCGTACCTGATCCACGCGCTGTACGCCCAGTACACGTACCGCACCACCGGCTACGACCTCGGCATCTTCGACCAGGCACTGCGCGCCTACGCGCATTTCCAGGCGCCGATGGTTCCCTTGAAGGGGCCGGGCTACAACATTTTCGGCGACCACTTCCACCCGATCATCGCGGTGATCGCACCGCTGTATTGGCTCTGGGACAGCCCGAACGTCTTGATAGTCGTCCAGGCCGTGTTGACCGCCGCCACGGTTCCGGTCGTGTACCGCTTCACCCGGCGGCGCACCGGGCCGCGGATGTCGCTACTGATCACCGCCGCGTTCGCCCTCGGCTGGCCGATACAGGCCCTGATCGACTTCGACTTCCACGAGGTCGCATTCGCCACGCCGATGCTCGCCCTGGCGATCGATGCCCTCGACCGGCGGGACGACCGCAAGCTGCTGCTCTGGTCCGTGCTGCTGCTGTTCGTCCGCGAGGACATGGGCATCCTCGTCGTGCTGCTCGCCCTGCTGCGCCTGCTGCAACGCCGCCGCCCGTACTGGCGCGCGGTGGCGCTCGCCGTCGGCGGCCTCGTCGCGTACGTGCTGACGACGACGCTGATCATTCCGCACTTCGCCCGTGGACACGGCTTCGCGTACGGCGGCCAGTTCGACGCGCTGGGCAACAACCTCCCCGACGCACTGTGGAACATCGTGGCCCACCCGTGGCACGCGGTGAAGCTGTTCTTCACGCCGTCGCTGAAGTCTCAGACGCTGGCCTATTTGACGCTGCCGTTCGCGTTGCTCTTTCTGCGCTCGCCGTACGCGATACTCGCCCTGCCGCTGATGGCCGAGCGGTTCTTCAACTCGCGATCCAACCTGTGGCAGCCGCACTTTCACTACAACGCCCTGCCGTGGCTGGTGCTCGCGATGGCCGCCGTCGACGGCGCGTACAAGCTGGGCCTCTTCCGGCCGACAGTCGGGGCACGCCGGGCGCGCATCGCATTCGCCGCGTGGCTCGTTGTGGTGCCCGTGCTGCTGCCGTTCTACACCTACAGGACCCACCCGTTCGCGTGGCAGCAGATGCGCAACACACGGGGCATCGGCACCCAGGCAGCGCTGTCCGCGGCTCGGGCCGTCGTGGCACGTCTGCCGCACAACACGTGCATCGAGGCCGACAACAAGCTCGTGCCGCATCTGACCAATCGTGACTACGTGACCTTGCCGCTGACGCAGCGATGGACGGCGGACTTCCTCGCGCTCGACCTGGGAGCCCCGGACATCGGCGGCAACCCACCCGCGCCCAAGCCGGGCCCGATCCTGACCGAGGCGGAGCGGCGTGGCTACACCGTCATCTTCCGTCAGGACAAGTTCGTACTGCTGCAGTCTCCGAACTACACCGGCCCGTCGAGCGAGTGCCGGCCCCTGGGCAAGGGCAAGCTCGGCTGAGCGTGTCGAGCAGGCGTCCTCGGCGCCGACGTACCGGTAAACACCCGAGGAGGTTTTCCAATGAGCGAGGTCACGTGCGACGTGTCGATCTCGGTTGACGGCTACAGCGCCGGCCCGAATCAGACCGCCGACCGGCCGTTCGGCGACGGCGACGTCGAGATGCTGCATCGATGGATGTTCGAGCAGCGCGAACAGAATGCCGCAGAGGTCAACGCGATCTTGGCCGCTCGGGCGTACGTCATGGGCCGGAACATGTTCGGCCCGATCCGCGGCGAGTGGGACCTGTCGTGGCGGGGCTGGTGGGGCGAAGATCCGCCGTACCACGGCCCGGTGTTCGTACTGACGCATCACCCGCGCGAGCCACTCGAGATGCAGGGCGGGACGACGTTCTACTTCGTGACCGACGGCATCGAGGCTGCCCTGGCCCGGGCCCGCGAGGCGGCCGGCGACGGCGACGTCTCGATCGGCGGCGGTGCCCACACGGTGAACCAGTACCTGGCCGCAGGCGCCATCGACGAGCTGCGCCTGCACGTGGCACCGCTGACGCTGGGCAAGGGCGAGCGCATCTTCGAGGGGCTCGGCCCGCTGAACCTCGAGCAGATCGCCCCGGCCACCGGCACCGATCTCGTCACCCACCTGCGCTACCGCGTGGTGCGCTAGAGCTTCTCCAGGGCGGCGTAACGCAGCACCAGCCACTTGACGCCTGCGCTGCCGAAGTCGATCTGCGCCTGCGCCTGCTCCCCGCTGCCCCGGGTGCCGACGACGGTGCCCAGACCCCAGGCGTCGTGGGTAACCCGATCACCGGCCGCCAGCGCCAGAATGGCCCGGTTGCCGACGCCCCCGCGCAGCCCGCCGCTGCGCAGCCGTGACGCGGCGAGCTCCTCCTGCGCCGACCGGCGCGGCCCCCCGCCCTGCACCCGGTAGCCGTGGTCGCCATATCGGCTCGGCACGTCGTCGCCGTAGCTGATGAACGGCCGCCGATCCACCGCGCCGCTCCACTCGACCAGCTCGCCGGGCACCTCGTCGAGAAACCGCGAGGGCGGGTTCCACTGCGGACGACCCCATGCGCTGCGGGCCAATGCCCGGGACAGGTACAGCCGCTCGCGGGCCCGGGTGATGCCGACGTAGGCGAGGCGACGCTCCTCCGCCAGCTCGTCCGTGTCCGTGGCGCGGGCGCTCGGGAATACGCCCTCCTCCAGGCCGGTCAGGAACACGACCGGGAATTCGAGCCCCTTCGCGGTATGCAGCGTCATGAGCGTGACGACGCCGCCGGAGGCGTCGGGGACGGTGTCAGCATCCGATACGAGCGATACCTGCTCGAGGAAGGCGTCGAGGCTGACCTCGGCGGCGGACTCCTCGAACTCGCGGGCCACACTGACCAGCTCGCGGAGGTTCTCGACGCGGCCCTGGTCCTGCGGGTCCTTGCTCTGGTCGAGCTCACGCAGGTAGCCGGTCTGGTCGAGAACTGCCTCGAGGATCTCGCTGGGCGTGCCGTCGACGGCCACGGCGCGCAGATTGGTCAGCAGGTCGAGGAAGTTGCGGATCGCCTGCCACGACCTGGGGTTGATGCCGGGTGCCACGTCTGCCCGCTCGAGCGCCGCCGCGAACGTGATGCCTTCGTGCTGCACGAGCGCGTCGACGCACGCCTGGGCGCGGTCGCCGATGCCGCGACGCGGCGTGTTGAGGATGCGCCGCAGGCTCACCACGTCGTCGGGGTTTGCGATCACGCGGAGGTACGCCAGTACGTCGCGCACCTCGCGCCGCTCGTAGAAGCGCACTCCGCCGACGACGCGGTACGGCATCCCGACCCGGATGAACACTTCCTCGAATACCCGCGATTGGGCGTTCGTCCGGTAGAAGATCGCGACGTCGGACGGCCGGTACTTCTCGGCCTGCTGCGCCACCCAGGCCGCCTCGTCGTGCTCGTTCTCGGCGACATAGCCCTCGATCGGCGCGCCGGCGCCGGCGTCCGACCACAGGTTCTTCGGCTTGCGGTCCGTGTTGCGGGCGATAACGGCATTGGCGGCGTTGAGGATGGTCTGGGTGGAGCGGTAGTTCTGCTCCAGCAAGATCACGGTCGCGTTCGGGTAGTCACGCTCGAACTCGAGGATGTTACGGATCGTGGCGCCGCGGAAGGCGTAGATCGACTGGTCGGCGTCACCCACGACAGCCAGCTCAGCGTCGCGGGCCAGCTCCCGGACGAGCACGTACTGCGCGTGGTTGGTGTCCTGGTACTCGTCGACGAGGACGTGCTTGAACCGCTCCCGGTACCGCGCCGCCACGTCGCTGTGCTCCTGGAGCAGCTCGACCGTCCGCATGATCAGGTCGTCGAAGTCGAGCGCGTGCGCCTCGCGCAGCCGTGCCTGGTAGCGCGCGTACGCCTCGGCCAGCACCTTCTCGTGCGCGCTGCTGGCCTTGTCCGCCCACGCGGCTGGGGTGACGAGCTCGTTCTTCAGGTTGCTGACCTGGGCAGTGAGCGACTTCGGCGGGTAACGCTTGATGTCCAGGTCGAGCTCGCGGGCGATCAGCGTCATCAGCCGCGTGGAGTCGTCGGCGTCGTAGATCGAGAACGACGAACGCAGCCCGAGCGCCTTGCCGTCCGCACGCAGGATCCGCACGCACATCGAGTGGAACGTGCTCACCCACATGGACCGGGCTCGCGGCCCGATGAGTGCGCCCACCCGTTCCTTCATCTCGCCGGCGGCCTTGTTCGTGAACGTGATCGCGAGGACCTGGCCTGGGCGGACGTCGCGCTCGGCGAGCAGGTACGCCACCCGATGGGTGAGCACCCGGGTCTTACCGGAGCCGGCGCCGGCCACGATCAGCAGCGGACTGCCCTGATGGACAACGGCCTTGCGTTGCTGCGGGTTCAGCCCCTCCAGCAGGGTGTGGACGTCGGCGCTCATGTTGCCTGTCAGCCTACGGGCGCGCACCGACGGCAGCTGCCACGGATCGCGCAGCGCGCGCCCCAGCCATTACTCGCGATGATCTTGGACTTGTGGTCGCTATTCGACCGCAAGTCCAAGATCACGGCGGAGGTTTGGGGGCGAACGGGCCGGGACCCAGCGTTCTCCCGTAGTGAGACGCTCGTCCCACTACGGTTGCCGTCGTCGTCAAGGCATGGCACCATTTGCTCGTGCTGAGCCGCCACGAGTTTTTTTACGGGTACCCCAAGGTGCCCGTCGTTTCCGGCTGATCACGCAGACCGCAGACGCCCCGGGCCCAACGCCCGGGGCGTTTAGTTGTCTCCGGGCCGCGACGCGGGAACCTTTGAGAGGAACACCGATGACCATGGCAACCGCCGCGGACGAGCAGGAGCTTTCCGACCACGCCTCAGCGATAGCCTCGCTGCGCGGCCAGATCGACGCGCTCGACAGCGCGATCACCCGACTGGTGGCTGAGCGCACCCGGCTGTCGCGGCGCATCCAGACCGCCCGGATGAACGCGGGAGGCACCCGCATCGAGCTCGGGCGCGAGCGCGCCGTCCTCGACGGGTACCGCGACGCGCTCGGCCCCGACGGCGCGATGCTCGGCGACGCCGTGCTTCGGGTGTGCCGCGGCGCCCGCTGAGGTGATCTCGCTCGGCAACGGCGCGCTCGTCCTGCGCACGGCGCCGGACCGCCTACCGGAGATCGCCTGGTTCGGCGTGCCGCTCGGCGGTGCCGCGCCGGCCGGTCGCGGCGTCAGCGTGTTGCCCGAACACGCGCGCGGCTGGATGGGCCGGCCGGGCCTTTCCGGGCATCGGCCGGACGGCACGGCGTGGTCGCCGCTGTTCACCGAGGTACGTACCGCACAGGCTGGTGCCGACGTCGCGGCGTTCGAGGCGTTCGACCCGGCGGCCGGTCTGCGGCTGCGGTGCGAGTTCGAGGCGCTGGCCAGCCGCGTGCTGCGGGGTCGTTACACGGTGACCAACTCCGGCGACACGCCCTATGTCGTCGATGCCCTGGACGTCGCCGTGCCGGTGCCCGACTGGGCAACCGAGGTACTCGACCTGACCGGGCGCTGGGGCATGGAACGCCAGCCGCAGCGGCATCCCGTGGCGGACGGACTGTGGATGCGGGAGAACCGGCGGGGCCGCACCGGACACGACGCGCCGA
>JBPYES010000341.1:0-2557 GCA_051984825.1 Jatrophihabitantaceae bacterium | reverse complement strand
AATCGGCACATCGACGTTTGTCGTCGCCAGCAGTCAAGATTGCAGATGTGCCCCGCCCGACCACCCCGCTGATCGGCCGCGCCACCGAGCTCGGCATGCTGCAGCGCAGCGTCAATGACGCGTCTGCGCGGGCTGCCAGTGCCATGCTGCTGTCCGGCGACGCCGGAGTGGGCAAGACGCGCATTTTAGCCGAGCTGACCCAGCGCACCGACGATGCCGGCGTCTTGAACCTCATCGGGCACTGCATCGACTTCGGTGATGCCGGGCTGCCCTTCGTGCCGTTCAGCGAGGCGTTCGGCCGGCTCGCTGCCAGCCACGCCGAGTTGACCGACGAACTGCTCGCTGAGTACCCGGCTATCGCGCGCCTGATGCCGACCCAGCGGGTGATCAGTGCCCCCGCCGCCGACCCCGACGACCGCATCCAGCGTGGCGTGCTGTTCGAGGCGGTGCTCGGCGCGCTGTCTCGGCTGGCTGAGAAATCCACGGTGCTGCTCGTCGTCGAGGACGTCCACTGGGCCGATCAGTCCACCCGGGATCTGCTGGGCTTCCTCCTGGCGCGGCTGCGCGACCAGCCACTCGACATCGTGATCAGCTATCGAAGCGATGACCTGCATCGGCGCCACCCGTTGCGGCGCTCGGTCGCAGAATGGGCCCGCCTGCCGCGGGTCGAGCGGCTGCACCTGCCGCCGCTGAACGCCGACGAGGTGCGCGAACTCATCCATTCGCTGCATCCCGGGCCGATGGCCGAACAAGACCTGCGGCAGATCGTCGATCGTGCCGAGGGCAACGCGTTCTTCACCGAAGAGCTCGTTGCCGCCGCGGCGGAGTGCCCGCAGCAGAGCATGTTGCCTGCCGAACTCGCTGACCTGCTGCTCGTCAGGCTCGACCGGCTATCTGACGAGGCACGGCGAGTGGCACGAGTCGCCGCGGTTGCCGGGCGCAGGGTCTCCCACGCGCTGCTTGCAGCGGTGGTCGACGTGCCTGACGACCTGCTAGACGCCGCGCTGCGCGAAGCTGTCGACGCGCAGATCCTCGAGCCCCGCGGCGACAGTGGCTACGGCTTCCGGCATGCGTTACTTGCCGAGGCGATCTACGACGACCTGCTGCCGGGCGAGCGGGTTCGCATCCACGCTGCCTACGCCGCCGCGCTCCAGAAGGCGGTCGACGGCACCGCCGCCGAGCTGGCCCGGCACGCCCGCGAATCGCACGACCTGCCCACCGCGTTCGCCGCGAGCATTCGCGCCGGCGACGAAGCGATGACGGTCGGAGCTCCGCAGGAAGCGCTGCGCCATTACGAGGTGGCACTCGAACTGCTCCCCGCGGTCCCAGAGGACGACCGGGTTGACGAACCGCAATTAGCCGTTGCCGCTGCTGATGCCGCTGTCGCCGCTGGGCAGCCCTATCGCGCGGTGCACCTGACGCGAGAAGCGCTCGAGCAGTATTCGGAGGACGGCGATCCGCGACTACGTGCGGAGCTGCTGTACGGGCTGGCCACGGCCTCGGTGGCCGTCGACGGCGACTTTGAGGTGTTCACCGCGACCTCCGAAGCACTGCGCCTCGTGCCGGCCGACCCGCCGAGCACCTTCCGCACCCGCATCGCGTCGCTTCACGCGCATGCCGCGATGGCGCTCGACCGGCTGGACGACGCCGAGCGGTGGGCGAGCGAGGCCGTCGAGGCCGCCACCGCGCTCGGCCACCCCGAGGCCGCCGCCGACGCGCATACCACGCTGGCGATCTTGCACCGCCGCGCGGGCGAGCCTGCGGCCGCAGCACGTGGCCTCGCCCAGATCGCCGACGAGGCCCGCCAAGCAGGCGAGATCACCGCCGAGCTGCGCAGCCGCTACAACCTTGGCAGCCTCTACTACGACCAGGGCGACCTGCCCCGCGCCATCGAAGCCTGGGATGCCAACATCGTCCGCGCGCGCGACCTCGGCCGCCCATGGACGGCATACGGGCTCGAGTCGCGCGTGATGGCCAGTGTGGCGAGATACGCGAGCGGCGACTGGGACGTCAGCGCCAGCCTGGCCCGAGTTGATGACGAGTCGCCGCCGGCGCTCGCTGAGGCGATGCTGGCCGCCGCGGGCATGGCGGTCAGTGCGGGACGGGGCAAGGCGGCCGCGCTAGACATGGTGCCGGTGCTACGCCCCTGGTGGCATCGTGACGGGCTGATCGCAGTGTTGTCCGGCGGAGCCGCCATCGACCTTTACGTGGACGACGGCAAGTCCGAGACGGCGTTGCGCGTCCTGGAAGAGCTGGTCGCGATAGTCGGCGAACTGTGGCAGCAACCCTGGTTCCTGGGCCGGATCCGGCTCTCCGCACAAGGCCTCGCCGCCCTCTCCAGCGCAGCCGCGACCCAGACCAGCGAAGACCGCGCCGGCTCCGTCGAGCGGGGGCGCGAGCTCGTCGCGGCCGGACGTACCACGTTGCAGCGCGGCCGCCCGTTCGGCGGCCGGCTCGGCGTCGAGGGTGTTGCCTGGCAGGCGCGCATGGAGGCCGAATGGGCCCGGCTGCGTTGGCTCGGCGGCGTCGAACCGCCGCCCGTTGAGGAACATATCGG
>JBPYES010000340.1:0-11214 GCA_051984825.1 Jatrophihabitantaceae bacterium | reverse complement strand
GCGGCGATGAGGTTGTACTGGGTGGACAGATCGACGGGCTGGTCGGCGACCAGGTGGCGGTCGCCACTGTCGTAGGTGAGCAGGTGCTGCTCAGTGCCGGACCAGGGGTACGACGCAGCGAGCACACGGTGCGTGCCGGGGTCGTTGCCGTAGACGAAGTAGGCGCTGCCGGATGAATCTTGCGAATAGGCCGGGCCGTACGCCCCGGTATGGGGGTCGTAGCTGGATAGCGTGCTGGTGGCCGGCACACCATCGGCGTCGAGAGTGGCAGTGCCGACCGTCGAGGGGCCGCCGGGGTTGACGTCGAAGTTCGAGACCACCGCGCCGCCCGGCGCCAGACCGTCGTCGAACTCCAGGGACGATGACGCTGAGGCCTGACCGAGCGGTTGTCCGCCCTTGGTCGCGACGACACGTACCTGGTAGTTCAGCGACGTCGGGACGCCGAGCTGGAGCAGGTCGAGCGTGGTAGTACCGGTGCGGCCGGGGAGTGGTGCCCAGACCGTGGACGGGCTGTCGACGCCGTTGGCGTCGCGGCTGGTGCCGAACTGGTTGGTGAACGTGTCGAGCAGCCCGTAGATCGTCGGGCCCGGCGCCGAGACCTCCAGCGCCGCGCCCGTAGCACCCGGGACGGACCTGACGTCCCAGTTCACCTGCAGGTCCGGGTTCGCGCGGGTCACCGTCGCCTGGTGGCCGAGCGTGCCGCCTGCCGGCGACAGGGTGGGCGCGTCCGGCCGTTGATCGGAGCTGCCGCCGTCGATGCGGAACGGCACGACCCCGCCGACCGCACGGATCACGGAGTCCTGCATCACCGCGGCGCCGTACACCCCGCCGCCTGCGGCGAACACCGACGCGGGCACGGTGATCGTGCCGGTCGGGTCGGTGAGCGGCGCCGAGTACGCGATGCGGAACAAGGGTGCGGCGAACGGGCTCCAGTGGTTGATCGAGGAGATGATCAATTCCGGATTCCGCACCCCGGTGATACCGGTGATGTCGTAGTGCACGCTCACCGCTTGCCCGACCGGCGTGACCGGTGCGACCACCGGTGCCGGCGCCATCGCGTGGGTGCCGTCGGTCGGGCCGAAGGTGAGCGTCTCGCCCGTGCTGGCAAGTACGTGCTGGGGGCCGATCCGCACCTCGGCCGTGACCGTCAGGCTGCGGCTCTCCGTCGACACGAGTGGCTGCCCGGCTGCGGCGAGCAGCTCCGCGGGCGTGGCGCGGACGGCCGGCGTCGTGGAGGTGAACTCCGTACTGCCGACCCGCAGCACATACGTCATCGGGGCGTGCTGGGGCAGGCCGGTCGCGTCGATGCCGAAGGTGATCGGCCCGACCAGCGACTCGCCCGTCGGGTTGCCGAGCCCGTCGTCCGGGCCGGTGAGATCGATCGCGCCGGGATCGGTGTTCTCGACGAAGTTCGCGCCGGCGTCGCCGATTGTGACGCGGTGTGCCGTGGACAGCCGCACGATGTCCGGCTGGCTCGGCGCCGAGCCGAGCAGGGCCTCGACGGCGCGGGTGATGTCGATCTGCGGGCCGACTTGCAGTTGCCGGTCGACCTGTGGCTGGGTCGGGACGTCGCGGCCGGTCTGCTCGAGCACGCGGCGTACCGCGCTAGGGGTGAGTGGCTGCCCGGTGGCTTTGCCGACCTGCAGCAGGTCGGCCACCGCGGCGGCGGTCATGGGCGTCGACGCGGACGTGCCGCCCTCCAGCACCGTGACCGCGTCCGAGGGGTTGCAGCTGCCGAACTGCAGGCAGCTGTGCTGCAGCGCCGGGATGTTGTCGCTGGGCGCCGAGACGTCGACGCGGGTGCCGAAGCCGGAGGAGAACGCGGTCATTCCGTCCAGCCGGGTCTCGGCGAACGTGCCGATGCGCGAGAGCGGGCCGCCTCCCTGAGGTGGCGCGGCGATCGTGTCGTCGGTAGTGGTGCCGCCGACGTCGATCGCCCCGGAGTCGGGTACCTCGCTCGGGGTCGTGCTGCCCGCGTCGTCGGCGATGGACGTCGCGGTCTGTCCGGAGCGCGGGACGTCGGTGGGTGTGCTGCCACCGTCCGGGCCCACGGCGGCCGGCGTGTACATCCGGGTGCCGTCGTTGGCGGAGATCGTCACGACGATGCCGTAGTCGTTGACGATCGTGGACACGACAGAGCGCAGCAGCGGGTCGTCCTCGAGGTAGCGCCCCGGGAAGCCGGTGGTGTCGGTGCCGAACCCCAGGCTGGCGGTGATCACGTCCGGGCGAGGGGTCTGCTGGGCCGCCGCCAGCAGCGCCGCGGCGATGTTGGCGAACGTCGGCTGCGCGGGCTCGACGAGGCGGTACTGCGCGCCGGGTGCGATGCCGAGCAGGTCGGTGGCCCCGGAGCCGACCTCGCCGGGGCGCTGCTGGTCGTGCGGCAGCGGCGCCATCATCGAGAAGTCGAGCAGCACTTCGCCGAGATTCGGGTCGACGCCCTCGACGGTGCCCAGCGGGTCGACCGAGCCGGACGGGTCGACGGTGTACGTGGGAATCAGCGGCAGCGACGGATAGTCCAGGTAGCGCTGGCCGTTCTGCACCACAGTCGTCGGACCGAACTCGTTGACGTACGAGTCGTTCATCGACTGGTCCGTCAGATCGCCGAGGGAAACGTTGGTGATGATCTCGCCGGTGCCGGGTAGTTGATGCAGCCGGCTCGTGATGTCCGTGTACGCGCCGGCGAGGTTGACGCCGCCTGCGTTGAGGTAGCTCTGCAGTGAGGACTGCAGCCCGTAGTTGCTGGGCAGCCCGCCCGCCGTTGCCGCCTGCGGACGCTGGGCTGCTCCGTTGCCCACCCAGGAGGGGAGCGGCACGGCGTCGGTGTCGGTGGTCGAGACGTACTGGTCGGGCTCGGCGAAGCTCACCCCGGGTGTGGCGCGCAGCGTGGCGGCGGCGCGGCTCGGCTGCGAGACGTGCACCAGGTAGGTGCTGCCGACTGTCAGGGGTGCGGCCGTGGTGGCGCCGACCCGGTGCAGCGCCGCATTGACTCGTGCGTCAGTCGTGTGCGCCGCACGCCGGCCGTGGCCGGCGGGTGCGCCGTCGAGGCGGGCACCGGGGAGCCCGAGCACGACGTCGCCTGTCGCGCCCTCCCGCCGCGGCGCGGACAACCGGCTGATCAGCGCATCGCGGCTCGGCCCGGGGTAGTCACCCAGCGGGGAGTGCGCCTGCGGCAACACCATGCTGAACGGGTGCTTGTGACCGCGCGCGTCGGTACGCACGCCTAGTCCGTCCGCGCCGAGGGTGACGGTCGACCCGTCGTAGAGGCGGAACTGCTGCGTGCCCGCGGCCGGAGCCGCCGGGCTCGCCGAGGAGGGCAGCGGGGCGGCGTGCGCGATGCCCCCGAAGGCCGAGGCGACCAATGCGACGACAGCAGCAATCGGGGCGATCCGCACGTCGGACTCCTGAAGATCACGCTGTACCACCTGCCGTGGTACAGCTGGAGTAGGGCGAACGCTACGAACCTTGTAGTCGTCCCGTCAAGGGAATACCGGAAATTCGGCTGGTTCGTGCCGAACCCTCAGATGCCCAGCCGCGCGCAGGCGTCTTCCAGGGTGAGGCCCTTCTCCCACACCACCTCGAAGGCGACCTTGAGCACGGCTGCCAGGTCGGCGTGCTCGATCACCACGGAGGTCAGATCGTCCGGACCTGCGACCGGATTGGACAGCGCGAACATCACGATCCGCTCGTCGATGATCGCGAGCTTCATCGGCAGCCGCTCCACGAACCGCGCGTGCTCGCCGATGTCGACGAACCGGCGGACCCCGGCCCGCCGCACGGGATCGCGCAGCAAGGAGAACTCGTAGATGCTTCGCACCAGATGCTCTGACGCGGTCTGCATGCCGACCTCGTTGCGCTCGACGTTCACCACCGCCGGCTCCTTGCTGAACGCCAGCAGCTCGCCGGTCACCGCCGCCTGCAGCTCATCGAAGCGTTGCGCCAGGGTCTGCCGGTCGCGGATCACCTCCACGTAGTCGAGCGGATCCTGGTGTTTGTTGCCCTCTGTAAAAGCGTCCGCCAGCTCGCGGGCGGCGGCGCGAGCCTCGTCGCGCATCAGCTCCACACGCTGCTCGTGCGCCTCCACGAGCCGGCGCATCGCCTGCTCTGGATCAACCGCCGCATACTTGGCTGCGCTGCCCGGACGTTCCGCAGCGAGCCCCTTAGCCACCAGGCTCGCCAGTACGTCGTACACGCGCGGGCGCGGGACGCCGGTGCTGCGCGCGATGTCGGCCGCGGTCCAGCTGTCCCGTCGGATGAGCGCCACGTATACGCGCGCCTCGTAACGGGTCAGCCCGATGCGCACGAGGCGGTCTACCGCAATCGCATCGCTCACCGCGCGCACGTTAAGTAATGCGCTAAGGCGCGTCAACCGGCCGCCGGCCGATCCACCTCATGAGATGATCTTGGACTTGTGGCCGAACAGCGCCCACAAGTCCAAGATCACGTCAATCAGTTCGGGGTTGTCGAGGCCCCTTAGGCCGGCTGCAGGCGCCGGCGGGAGCGGCGGATTGAGCCGACAGCCAGGCTGAGCGTGAGCGTCGCAACGACGGCCACAACCGCTACGACGACGAATGCCCATACCGACGAGCTGTGCTGTACGACGGTGATGCTCGGTGCCGGCGAGGCGACGTTCGGCAGGACGCCGCCGCCGTCGGGTGCTGGGGCCGGCATGGCGGATACGGCACCTGCCGAGGCGAGGTAGCCGGCGATCAATCCGACGCTCACGAGAAACGTCGAGGTGATTGCAGTGATGAGACGGCGAGACACGGTAGAACTCCTCTTTCTGTGAATGGATTTATTGCGGTCAGGCCGGGCAGTGGACGCGGGGATTCCACATCTCGAACGTCCCGGCGGGATTGTGCTGCCACGCCCAGACGTGCAGCGAATAGAACGCCGGCAAGCCGAAGCGGTTGGGGGCGTCGGTCAGGTTGAAGGTGTGGCCGAACAGCTCGGGTGGCGCGCTGTGAGTGGCATCCCAGGCCGCTTTGACGACGACGTACTCGACGGCGGCCAGGCGCAGCGTGCCGTCCCGGTCGGGGGCGTAGACCATCGCTTCTGGCTGGTCGGGCACGATCGCCGGGTCGTTGACGAGCGCCGAGTTGGCCCAGTGGACGCCCATCCCGCCCATGCCCGGCATGTCGATGCAGGCGATTCCGTCGACATCGGTGAGCAGACCGTACTTGTTCTGTTCGGCGACAGCGATGCTGTGGAACTTGTCCGTGGCCTGGCGCAGCTCACGGAGTGAGTCGTGGGAGTGCGTCGTCGTCGCTGCAGCAGCGGCGCTGCCGCTCGCCAATGCGATCACAGCCGCCGCCGACCAGATTGCGTGCTTGATGTTCATCTCATGCACCTTCTTGCACTGCGTAGATCTCGTCCGCCAGGAGGCCATGGGCCTCGCGGTGAACGGTCGTCGCGGCATCCGGCGAGGGCGCCTCGACGAGACAGAACACCTTGCCGCGCGGCTCATTCACCCAGTACCGCAGGTAGTGCACGTCGTAGTTGGCCTGGGTCTGCAGGTCGGCCATATGTGCCTTGGCGACGTCGTCTGCGGACACCCCGTCAGGCATCGTGTGGATATCCATGAAAAGCGGCATGCCGAACTCCTCCGGTTCGATCGAGCTCCGCGGTCATTCCGCGTCGCGTTGATCAGACGGTAGGAGCGCGATGTCGGATTGAAATCGGCCGGCGATGCCCATACTGGGGAGGCCGTTGCCTATTTTCGGGCGGGCGCCCCGACATGGTGGGCACGGGTCACATCGCCGCGCGATCGCACGCCGAGCTTGGCCAGCACGGCTGAGACGTGGTGGTGCACCGTCCGCTCGGAAATGAACATTCGCCGCGAGATCGCCGCATTCGACAAGCCCTCGCGAATAAGTGCCAGCACCTCGGCTTCCCGAGGGGTCAATCCGTATGGATCCGCCTTGGTCGAGGCGCGGGGCCCCCGCGGGATGACGCTGTGCCCCGCTGCACGCATGTGCCGGCGCACGTACGCGGCCGCCGGCGGTGCGTCGAGCGAGGTGAAGATCTCGAGCGCCTCCCGAAGCGAAGCGTGATCGCCGGATCGCGCGAGCAGCAGCGCCTCATCGAAGCGGCAACCCGCCGACCGCCACCACTCGGCCGCAGCGTTGTGATCGCCGTCGAGTTCGTACGCGTACGGTTCTGGCAGGTTGCCGGGCCGGCGGGTCAATCTCCCGATGCGATCGAGTCTTACCGCTAAGCCGGCCACGAGCCACGGGTCGTCGTCTGCCGACGCTTCGTACGCCGCAATTGCGCGAGGGTCGAGCGAGTCGGGATCGCCGTTCAACCAGGCCGCCTCGGCCCAGGCCCAGGCGAGCAAGAGTTGCCATTGCACCTCGCCGACATCGATCGCGAGGTTCCATGCTTCGTCGAGCAGCGCAACCGCGTCGGAATCGCCCATCCGCAGTCGCGCGGTGGCCGACGGGATGAGCAGGGCCATCCGGTTGATCGGCGATATCGTCTCGCGAAGTGTGTCGTCCGCGAGGGCTGCCGCCTCTGCGAGACGCCCCATCCGCAGCAGCGCGGTGGCGCGACTGCCAAGGATGCAGACGCTATACGTGCGCATGTCGTTATCACGGCAAAAGGCCATACCCTCGACAAACGCGTGTTCATAGTCCGCGAAACGGAATCGATCAACGGCGGCCTGGTAGATATTCGCGTAACCGCGTGCCGCCTGCTCCTCCCATCCGTGTTTGCGTGCGATGTCGATTGAGCGCTGCATATCGGCGAAACCGTCCTGGCCCATCAGGAAACGGAACATTCCTATTGTGTTAAGCGAATACGCCACGACTTCGGCACTATCAAGGGCCTCCGCCTGCCGCAGCGCGTCTTCGGCGCGGGCCACGCCCTCAGCGAGCATCCCGGGGCTGATCAACCCGGTGGCATACATCGCGTGAGCCCATGCGCGTTCCACGGACGGTGCCGCGTCGGCCATCACGGCGAACGCCTCCTGGGCGGCACGATCGCTCTCTTCACCGCGACACAGCCGCCACAAACAGCGGGCCAGCCAGCGCAAGTTCTCGCTGACCTTGACCGGATCGTCGAGCTGCCGTCGCAGCACCAACGCCTCGCGGCGTTGCGCCGTCGACTCCTCCCACTGATCCATGAGGGCGAGCGCTGTGGCCAGCCCTTCGCGTAGCGCGGCGTGCACGTCGACACCGGCGTTGTCGGCGAATCGCAGTGCACGCCGGAATTGAGCGACCGCCTCGCGATTGGAGCGCATCGCGAACGCCGCGTACGCGGCGATCCTTGCGTAGTGGAACGCCCTGCCTGAATCACCTGCGTGCTCCGCATGGTGCGCCAGCCGAGCGTGATCCGTCGGCTTTGATCGTTCGAGCTGTGCCAGCGCGGCGGCATGCAATTGCGAGCGGCCGTGGGCGGGGATGGCCCGCTCGACCGCCATTCGGGTGATCTCATGGCGGAAGTGATACGTGGCGGGACCGCCGATCAGAGCGCCGGATTCGAGGCACTCGTCCAGGGCGGACGCGTCGACACCGGCGACGGTCGACAGCAGTTGCGCGTCCGCGGGCCGAGCTAGAACGGCCGCCGCGGAGAGGAGTCTGCGGGCGTTCGCGGACAGCCGAGACATCCGCGTAGTGACGATGTCGGCGACCGTTGCCGGCACCTCGCCGGGATAGCCGGACAGCACCTCCGCGATGTAGAACGGAACGCCGCCGGTGAGCCGGTAGATCTCGTCGGCATCTGCGTCGGAGCGAGCGGTGAGCCGTCGCACGGCGTCGACGGTCAACGTCGGCAGTGACATCCGGCGGGCGCCGCGATGCGTCACGATCTGGCCGATTACGCCGCGCAATGGGTTGTCGCTCGCCGGCTCGTCGTCGCGATAACTCGCGATCACCATCGCCGGGATGCCGGCGATTCGCCGCGCGAGATGCCGGAGCCAATCCAGGGTGGCGTCATCTGCCCAATGCAGGTCCTCGATGACGACAACCGTCACGCTGTCACTGCTCAACTCGTCCAGGAAGGCTGCGAACAGCTCGCGACGGTCGGCGCCGTTCGTGCACACCTCGGCAAGGCGGCCACCGGCGCCCATCGCGATTTCGTACAACGGTCCCAATGGACGCGGTGTGAAGCTTCCGTCGCATGCGCCCCACCACCAGCGCAGTTCCGGCCGGCTGTCGCGGAATGCCTCGAGCAGCGAGGTCTTGCCGACCCCGGCCTCGCCGGCAAGCAACACGAAGCGACCGGAACCGTGCGCCGCGTCCTGCGCATACTCGTCGAGAATGTGCAGGAAGTGTCCTCGTTCGAGGAGCTCCATCGCCGGAGTGTAGGCGTCAACAGTAGTGCTGGCCAGTTTCATTTGCCCCCGCGTACCAAGCAGATTCTCTGCTAACTGGCACGCAAACGAAGCCTGTTTGGTTCAGAACAGCTGGGCTATCCGCAACTACCGTCCGCGTCGTAGAAGCCGGGACCGGCCAGTCCCGGACCGGTGAGCTGCGGCTTGTTTGCCCCACCTCCGGGCGGGTACGCGGTGTCGAACCACTGTGTGAAGAACTGGTCGAGCCGGTCGTGGCAGGCCGCGCTCTGGTTCGGCAGGAACTGGGCGAAGCCCGCCTCCAGCTGTGCCTCGGTGATGCTGCCGCCGCCGTAGTCGCGCTGGATACGTTGCAGCGCCTTGACGAAGTTGTCCGCACCGAGAATCTGGCGCAGTGCGATGTACGTGGTGCCGGGCCGGGTGTAAGTGGGGCTGTTCGAGAAGAGCGTCGCCGACGTCGGATTAGACGGTGCAGCGGTCCAGAGGCGGGTCGACGCGTAGTTGGTGTTGAACTGATTGACCAGGCTCTGCTGGAACGCGGCGTCGCCGGCCGGCGTGCCCGGGCCACCCGCGGCGGTCTGCGCGTTTCGCGCGTTGAACAGGTACTGCCCCAGGGTGGCCATGCCCTCCTTGAAGAAGGTCAGGTTCCAGTTGCCTTCGGAGACGTTGTCGCCCCACCACTGGTGCATGTTCTCGTGGTTGAACGTGCCCAACCCGATGCGGCCGCCCTGGAAGGTGATCATCGTCTGCATCTCCTCCTCGAAGCTTGCGGAGGGGATGCCGACCAGCACGCCGTCTGACTTGAACGGGAACGGCCCGTTGAACTGTGCCTGGAAGTCGGTGATGTCCTGCTGCTGATTCATGATCGCGAGGTTGGCCTGCTTCTGCGCGTCGGAGATCGAGCTGCCCTGAGCCTCGTAGTAGCGGATCCCGTCGTCGGCCAGGCGCGAGGTCAGGTCGTAGCTGCCGACGCTGTTCTCGACCAGGTAGCACGCGATCGGCGCGGCCGAGTGCCAGTGGTACATGGTGGATCCATCGGGGAAGTTTGCGTCCGGCGCGTTGTGCGTCGTCGATACGAGGATGCCGTTCGCGATCGCCTGCTTGCCGGAGTTGACCGTGTCGTAGAAGTCGTAGGTGGGCTTGGCGCTCGGGTGGTTGTTCAGCGGCATCCAGTCCTCGCTGCCGACCGGCTCCGTGGTCACGAAGCCGCCGTCACCGGGCGGGCTGTCGGACAGGAACCAGCCGTCAGTGGTGCCGTCGCCGTCGGTGTGCACGCCAGGTCTTCCGGTGTACGAGACGGTGACCTTGAAGACAGCGTTGTTCGGGATGTCGTTCTTCGGCGTGATCACCAGCTTGTTCGCCGAGCACGGCTCACCGTTCTGTGCGTTGACGTCGTTGCCGAGGACCTGCGGGCTGCACGCCGGCGGCAGCGGGTTGTTCGCCGGCCCGCCGACCGGGTTCACCTGGGACGCCTGATGGGCCCGCGGGTCCGGGTCATCTTGGCCGTTCGGGTCACCGGGGTAGGTCGGCTGCACGAACTTGAAGGACGCTGGGCGCCCGTGGACGGAGACGGAGTCGACTGTCATGTCCGGCCCGCCGTTGGCGTCCACGCCGCGTCGCTCGAAGTCGAGGCTGAAGTCGGTCAGGCACTGCGTCGCGCGAAGCGTGAGCACGACGTGATTGCCCGGCAGGAATTGGTTGCTCGGCGCGTCGTACACCGTGTGCACGTCGGTGTGCAGGCTGGTGTAGCCGCCGTTGCCGGTCTCCGGGTAGACGCGGTCGCCGTAGTGCGACAGCGTGTGCGCTCCACTGCCGCACTTCATCGGCGCGCCGGACGGGTCAGCCGCGGCCGCCCCGGCGGGTGCGGCGGCAACAATCAACACGGACACGGCAGCGAGCCGTCGGATCATGGCGTCCTCCTACGGACGATCGCGGTCAACGACCGCAGCGCGGCCGCCGCTGGCATGCATCGGACGGTTAGCGACCTCCGGCAGCGCTGCCGCACTGACCGGCACGGCGGCGCTGCTCGGGAAGAGCAGCGCGTTCAGCACCAGCCGCTCCTCCTGCGTCGTCCACGACCGGTACCACGGGTCGAAACCGAGCATGATTGCGTGTCCCGCACCGAACGGCTGGTCGACGACGGCCGGACGCCCTGGCAGGTTCGCGTTGGCGTTTACCTCGTAGCCGTAGCAGTTGCCGAATCCGGCCGGGCCGCCGCAGTCACCGGCCGGCCCGAATGTGGCAACCGCGGTCGCGGGCGGAATGCTGCCGCCGCCGGCGAGTGTCGCCGGGTCGAAGTTCGGGTCATTGCTCGACTCGCGATAGATCCAGCCGCCGGCATCCATACCCCAGCCGGCCGGATCGTCGCTGTTCCAGGTCGCGTCGAACGTCGAGCCCGGAGTGTTGATGCCGCTGATCGTGTTGGTGTTCAGCGTCGTGACGCCGGCGTTGCGGGCACTCGTCGCACCGCCCGCGCCAGTGCCCAGGTACGTGCCGCCTGCATTGACGAACGCCTGCACGCCCTGCGCAGGGGTGCCTGCCGTGCCTACCGGCGTCGTCGCGGAGATCGTCGAGCCCGGATTGATGAGCGCCGTGTAGCCGCCGCTCTGCAGCACCCCGTTCGCGAGATCGGTCGAGGTCAGCTGGCCGATCTGTGACGTGGGGACGCCTTCGCGCTGGGTGAGGTCGAACATCGCCTCGCAGTACGTGGTGGAGCGGCAGTAGCCGTCGTCGGTGCCGTGGAACGCCGGGTTGGTCGGCACCGTCGTGCCGCCTGTGTAGATGGCGATCTTCGGCAAGGTAACGGCGCGGTGTGCCACCGGGTAGCCGGGCAGGCCGTACACCGGCGTCTGCCAGTGGGCCGCATCGCCCGCGAGCGTGTCCAGTGGCACGCCCGACACCAGCGCTGCGCCGGTGCTGAAGTGCGC
>JBPYES010000339.1:0-2754 GCA_051984825.1 Jatrophihabitantaceae bacterium | reverse complement strand
CGTCCGGGCAGCTTGTATCGCTGACCGGCACGTGGATGCAGCGCGTCGCGCAGGACTGGCTCGTCCTCACCCTGACCAACTCGGGCACGGCGCTCGGAATCGTCACCGCGCTCCAGTTCGGGCCGTCGCTGCTGCTGGGCCTCTGGGGCGGCGTGCTCGCCGACCGTTACGACAAGCGCAAACTGCTGCTCGGTACGCAAACCGGGCTCGCCCTCGTGGCGCTCGCGCTCGGCCTGCTCGACGTCGCCGGGGTCGTGCAGTACTGGCACGTACTGGTGCTGGCGACGTTGCTGGGAATGATCACTGCGGTGGACACGCCCACCCGGCAGTCGTTCGTCGTCGAGATGGTGGGACGCGACGACCTGACGAACGCGGTCGGGATCAACTCGACGATCTTCAACAGCGCCCGGATCGTCGGTCCTGCCATCGCCGGCGTGACGATCAGTGCGGTCGGCACGGGGTGGGCGTTTCTCGCCAATGCGGTGTCGAGCATCGCGGTGCTTGCCGGGTTGTGGCTGATGCGCCCCGGCGAGCTCTACGCGGCGCCGCCACTCGAACGGGCCAAGGGGCAGTTGCGGGCCGGCGTGCGTTACGTGGTCGGACGCAGCGACCTGGTGCTGCCCATGGTGCTGGTGTTCATCGTCGGAACGTTCGGCATGAACTTCCAGATCACCACGGCGCTCATGGCCAAGCAGGTGTTCCACCGCACGGCGACGGGCTACGGTCTGCTGTCCACGTCGCTCGCGGTGGGTGCGTTTCTAGGGGCGATTCTGGCGACCCGGCGCACTCGGCGACCGTCGTCGCAGTTCCTGCTGCGCGCCGCGCTGGCGTTCGGAGTGATCGAGGTAGTGGCGGGCTCGATGCCGACGTTCAACACCATGGCGGCGCTGCTCGTGCCCGCGGGCCTCGCGATGCTGACGTTCACCACCGCAGCCAACGCGGCAGTGCAGCTCGGCGTGGAGCCCACCATGCGCGGCCGCGTCATGGCGCTGTACCTCATGTGCTTCCTGGGCGGGACGCCGATCGGCGCGCCGATCATCGGCTGGGTTGCCGGCGCCTTCGGCCCGAGGTGGGGCATGGTCGGCGGCGGGCTGATCTGTGTGCTGGCCGCGGCGGCATTGATCGCCGCCCGGTCGTGGTCGATCCGCCGGGGATGGCCAGAACAATCAACCCCAATCGCAATGAAGCCCCTCGAGGCGGCTCACCAGGCGTAGTCCTCCGGGGCCGGCTGGTGTCCCGGGAAGATCTCGTCCAGGCGCGCCAGCGCCTTCTCGTCCAGCGTGATGTCCAGCGCTCGCAGCGTGCCGTCGAGCTGGTCGCGAGTGCGGGGGCCCACGATGGGCGCGGTAACCGCCGGCTGGTGTAGCAGCCAGGCCAGCGCGAGCTCGCCGGGTTCGTGGCCCAGTTCCGCCGCGAAGTCCTCATACTGCTCGACTTGCGGACGGTTGGCGTCGAGAGTCGTTTGCGCGCGACCGCCCAGCCGTCGCTGACCGTCCCGGTCCTTGCGCAGGACGCCGCCGAGCAGCCCGCCGTTCAGCGGCGACCACGGGATCACGCCCAGCCCGTAGTGTTGCGCGGCGGGCAGCACTTCCAGCTCGACCTCCCGCTTGAACAGGTTGTAGAGCGACTGCTCGCTTACCAGGCCGGTGAAGTTCCGGCGCCGGGCGGCTTCCTGCGCCTGAGCGATATGCCAGCCGGCGAAGTTGCTGCTGCCCGCATAGAGCAGCTTCCCCTGCACGACGGCCACCTCGATCGCCTGCCAGATCTCGTCCCATGGCGTGGACCGATCGATGTGGTGGAACTGGTAGATGTCCACGTAGTCGGTCTGCAGCCGGCGAAGCGATGCATCGAGCGCGCGGCGGATGTTGAGTGCCGACAGCTTGTTCTCGTTCGGCCAGTCGCCGGTCTTGCCGTAGACCTTGGTGGCAAGGACGGTTCGCTCGCGGCGTCCGCTGGCCTGCGCGAACCAGGCACCGATGATCTCCTCGGTGCGGCCCTTGTCCCGGCCATACACGTTCGCCGTGTCGAAGAAGTTGATGCCGTACTCGTGCGCGGCGTTCATGGTCGCGTGCGCTTCGGTCGCGTCGGTAACCCAGCCGAAATTCATGGTCCCCAAGCAGAGGCGGCTCACGGTCAGACCGCTGCGGCCCAGATGCGTGTAGTCCATAGTTCCCATCATGCCGTTCATCGAGATCGCCGACGCCGCGGACCCGAGGCTCGCCGACTTCCGCGATCTGGCCGATGCGGATGTGCGGCCGGACCGCCGCGGCATCGTCATTGCCGAGGGCATGACGGCAGTCGAGCGCCTGATCTCCTCGCCCTACCAGGTACGCGCGGTCGTCGGGGTGCGGCACCGCGTTGCAGCACTGTCCACTGTGGACGCTCCCGTCTACGTCGTCGACAAGTGGACGCTCTCGGACGTGGTGGGCTTCCATGTGACCCGCGGCGTGCTCGCTTCAGCGGACCGACTGCCCCCGCGCTCTCCCAATGATCTCCTTACCAATACGCGGCGGCTGGCCGTGCTGGAGACGCTGAACGACTTCGAGAACCTCGGCGCGCTGTTCCGCAATGCGGCCGCGTTCGGCGTAGACGCCGTGCTGCTCGATCCGCGCTGCGCCGACCCGCTCTACCGGCGCAGCGTGCGCGTGTCGATGGGACACGTGCTGCATGTGCCGTTCGCGGTGATCGACGACTGGCCGGGTGGGCTGAGTGCTTTGCGTGACCGGGGCTTTGCGATCCTGGCGATGACGCCAC
>JBPYES010000338.1:0-3930 GCA_051984825.1 Jatrophihabitantaceae bacterium | reverse complement strand
CCTCGAGGATCGCGGGGATCGACGCGCCGCCGGCGATCGTGCCGTCGGCGTTGCGGTAGCCGACGGTGCCGCCGATCTGCAGCACGGCGGTAAACCGGGGCGAGTACGTCTCCTCGTTGACCACCATCGACGCGATCACCTTGCTGTGCGCCGGTACGTTCACGGTGGCCGACCAGGTCCAGGTCTGGGTCGTCGTGGTGGTCTGCTCCTGCGTGGAGCCGAAGCTCAGCTCCGCACTGACCTCGACGCCGCCCTCGACCACCGGGGTGCCGACCTTGAACGTGGTCTTCGCGCCGAGCTTGAGTCCCTCGGTGATCGACCATTTGAAACTCGCCGTGGTGCTGCGTTGATCGCTGAACAACTCCGAATTCTGCACGGCGCTGTCGTTGTCGAACTCGCCTGAGGCGATAACCGACGGCGTGGTCAGAGGGCTGGGCGTGTCATAGGTGAAGCTACTCAAATCCACCGTAACGCCGGACGTGTCCAGCACGAACTGATCCTTGGCAGGCCAGTTCGGTCCTGGGACCAGGTCGGTCCACCACTTCTGAATGACTGCGTCCAGGTCGAACACGCTCGGCACGTTCGACACTGCACTCTTGCTTGCTGACGACATTGCATAGTGCCCTTCTCAACGGGGGCCGATCCTCGCGTCGACCCAACGGTTGAGAAGGACACCGCGGGTACTGGCGTAGTACCGATAAGTTGTGCTAATAACTGGACCGTGCTGGAGATCGTGGACGCGGTCCGGCTTCGCGCGTTCCGCGAAGTGGCGCTCAAGGGGTCGTTCACCGCGGCTGCGGCGTCGCTGCGGATCAGTCAGCCGGCGGTGTCACAGCACATCGCCAAGCTGGAACGCGACACCGGTGTCGTTTTGCTGGATCGCAGCACGCGGCGCGTGCGGCTCACCGGTCCCGGGCAGGTATTGCTCAAGCACGCCGAGAGTGTCCTCGGACACCTGGAACAGGCACGTGTCGAACTGGCTGGCCTGCGCGAGCTCGAGACCGGTGTGCTACGCCTGGCTGCGTTCCCCAGCGCGGCGGCGACGATTGTTCCGCCGCTGATCGGGGCGTTCCGTGAAAACCTGCCCGGGGTGGCCGTTCAGCTCTCCGAAGCCGACCCGCCGATTTCACTGCCCCGGTTGGCCGCCGGCGAATTGGACGCCGTCATCGCCTACGATTACCCGCTGCTCGCGATCACCCGTCAGCCCGCCCAGCGCTGGCACGTGATCGCGGAGGATCCCATGGCCGTCGCCGTACGCGCCGACGATCCGCTCGCGGATCGCACCGAGATCCGCCTCCCGGATCTGGCCGACCGGCCGTGGGTTGCCCCGTACGACTGCGTGTGCCGCGACGCGTTGACGTTCGCGGCGCGGCGCGCGCATTTCACACCGAGCGTCGTCTCGGAGACCAACGACTACCTGGCGATGCTTGGCATCGTGGCTGCCGGCGTTGGCGTGGCCGTCCTGCCCCGTCTGATCGCACGTCATGCGGGGCAGGCGGTCGCGCTTCGCCCGCTGGCCGACCCACAACTGCGCCGCACAATCGCGGTAGTCACCCGCGCCAACGGCTACTCGCCCCGCTTCCTTGACTGCCTCATCGATCTGAGCACGCACGTAGTCCCGACGGTTGCCCACCCCGACCTGCCACTCGTGATGCACGACTGACCGCCACCGGCTGCAGGCGTTTCCCTGGAGCCGTCCGTGGTCCGTCGCTCCGACCCGCGGCGTCAGATGCGGATGCATTCGCCTTTGCACTGGCTGTATCCGCCCGCCGCTAGGCCGTCAGTCCAACAAGGACGCATGCTGATCGTGTGGACGAGGTCAGAGAAGCACGGCCAGACGATCTCGAGCTGTCACTTGCCTGGGACGACGATGACGTGGGCAGGCTCGTCGGGGAGCTTCGCGCCCGAAACATTTCGACCACCTCGGTGCGTCTGAGTGGCAAGCCCGATCTGCGCCCTCTCGGCGTGGACGGCACCCCGCTCGCGAGGCATGCGGTCGTCACGCTGGAGTTCCGGTCTCCCGGCTACGCGGAGATCGGACCGGGCGAGCACGGATCGGCGCCGGTGGGTTGGGCTGGCTGGGATGGTCCGCGCGCTTGCGGCCACGTTGCGGTTCGCCTCGCCGGCGCGGAAGTCATCGTCAGCACGTCAGGCCCGTTCCAACCCACTCACTCTGGCCCGCCGACGAACCTGTGGTCTTCGTGGTTCGACCTAGTCCCCGCGACGGCCTCGTAGTGCGCTCACCGCGGCATGATCGGACGCGGGTCGCCGCCTCGGGTCATTGCCATCGGGCGGTCGTCGACGAACACGAGTGGAGCGTGGAGGAGTTGTGGAAACCCGCAGATCACATCAACGATCTCCATCAGGATCGCTCGCGGAGCTGGCAGGGCTGATCCGTGGTGACTGACGACCTAGCCCGGAGGCTCGGATCTGCGCCCGAGCCGTTAAGGACGCACGCATTTCACAGCGAATTCTATTCTCATGCTGTCGTAAGACACATAAGCAAGTGGTAGCGCTGTCTGGTCGCTAAGACATGCGTAGCGCGATCTGGGGGGTTCAACATGGCACACGATCCGCACGCCGGGAAATGGTTTAAGCGGAAGGCTCACTGAGCGCGCCTAGGGTTGCCAGGGCCGTGCGCCAGCGACGCGGACCTCGTGTCCGACCGACTCACACGCCAGTGTGCTGCTGGTCCGGGGGCGGTGCGAACCCTGTCGAACTAACCCGAGATTTCGATGTGGCGTGCATCGCCGCAGAGGGGCAACCGAGGTAATCGCCAAGGACGCGACGAGGTGGTGCCGATCGGAAGACTGGTCGACTGATCATCAAAGTGCGGCCAAGTTGAGCCGGACGATGGTACGTACCTGGCCGGCCGGGGCGGGGTCGCGCTGCACGGGTAGTGATGCCAATTATCAGTGATCCGATCGTCGAGAAGGAGACAAGCCCCATGACCGGGATGGCACCAAACATAGATGAGATCATGCGGCGGAAAGTGTCGGGAGACAGTCCCGCACACGTGTCGTGGTCGAGCGCGAAGAAGAAGGCCGCACACGACGGTGCAGACCTATCTAAGCTCCCGAAAGACGATCTCGGCCCACTGCTTGACAATTATCGCCAGTACCTCAGAGGCGCCGCCGAGGTGAACCGGTACTACAAAGACACGCTGAAGCAAAACTACAAATGGGACCAAAAAACGCTGAAGCCGCTGAAGGAGACGAGGAAGAAAATCGAGAATGCGGTCTTCAAGTACAAGCAAGTGTGTACGCAGCAAGCAACCGCCCAAGGAACGTCGCCAGCCGTGAAGAAGGCGTGGCTGGGCCTCGAGTCCGCGTTGAACATCGCGGAAATATCACTGCAAAACACACTGACCGCATTCAATAACCTACAACAGAAGGAGGGCCTGCTAAAGCTCAAATGGGACGACCTCAAGTAGCCAACTACGCTCGTCGAGCACCGTCGCCGCAGCGGTCGGGCATCTCCACGATCGCGGCAAGCAACCCCAACGGCGACTTACCCTTCGACGGACCGCCGCAGAAGTGGGCAGACGGTGCCTCCACTGAGCACAGGACCTGGCACGCGACGATCTACGGTAATCAGAGCACGACCATCGGCATGTCCGTGAAACCCGAGAACACGAAGCGGCTCGTGCACACGCGTAGAACAGCGGTCCAAGTCGCTGACGCGTGTTCTGCCCGCGCAGTAGTTGCTGCCGCCGCCACTCTTCCTCGCACGAGCGCACCCCCTCCGTGACCCATCAACGACCGTTACCGGCAGCATGCGCCCTCGTCGCTCGTATGCGGCGATCGCGGCGCGTCGCGACGGTTGCGATCACTGGGCAAAGCACTTCTAGCTCGTGATCGGTGCGGTGCGACGCCGCAGCGGCTCAGCAACCCGGTTTGGGCGCCACTTCGCGAAGCGGCCCAAGCTGCA
>JBPYES010000337.1:0-2835 GCA_051984825.1 Jatrophihabitantaceae bacterium | reverse complement strand
GCCCCGCGGCGCTGCGCGAGTCGTCGTAGAACACCCAGCGGCAATCGGGTGCGGCACAGGCGCGCAGCCGCCGCCAGCTGCCATCCGCGCTGTGGCGCACAGCAGTCGAGAGCAGCTCGGCGAGCGCACGCGAAACGGCGCCCGCCGACCCCGCGAGGCGCAGCTCACCGTCGGCGGCCAACTCGACGTGAACCGGCATCGTGGTGAGCACGGCATTGGCACGGCGGAGCGTCTGTTCGTCCAGCTGGTCTCGAGTCACCGCATCGCGCAGCGCAGTCCGCAGCTCGTGCGCAATGCGCAGTTCGGCTGTAGACGCACGAGCCGATCGACTGACGAGCCCGTGACCGGCAAGCCACCGGCTGAGCGCGGCAGGTGTCGGCAGTGCATCGCCACCGACGTGATCGAGGCCGCGGCGGCGAAAGCTGCGCACATCCAGGGTATTGAGGAACTCCTCGACCAAGCGCAGGTCGGCTGGCTCGTGCACGACACCATTGTACGTTGACACCGGTGTTACCGTTTAATGGTGTTGAGCATCGAGCCGTTTCGCGTCGCCGTCGATGAAGCCGTACTTGACGATCTGCGTGACCGAATCGCCCGCACCCGCTTGCCGGACGACGCGCCCGAAGCGGGCTGGGCCTATGGCACCGAGCTCGCCTTCCTGCGTGATCTCCTCGACCACTGGCGCAAGTTCGACTGGTCGGCTTTCGAGCAGCGGCTGAACGATCTGCCGCACTACCGGGCGCGCATCGACGACCTGCACGTGCACTTCGTCCACGTCCGCGGAACCGGTCCTAACCCGATGCCGATCGTGCTGACCCATGGCTGGCCGGGCAGTTTCCTCGAATACCTCGACCTGATCCCCCTGCTCGCGCACCCCGACGATCCCGCCGACGCGTTTGACGTCGTCGTGCCGTCGCTACCCGGGTACGGCTTCTCCGATCGGCCGAATCGACCAGGCGTGATCAACGCAGTGGTCGCAGATCTGTGGCAACAACTCATGACCGAAGGGCTGGGCTACGAACGGTTCGGCGCACAGGGCAGCGACATCGGCGCGGGGGTTACCGCGCGGCTCGGGCTGCGCCATCCGGACCGCCTCGCCGGTATCCACCTCAGCGCGTTCGGCGTCACCGAGCCGCCCGAGCCGTGGAGTGACGGCGAGCGGCGTTACTTCGCCGACGTCGAGCACTGGGAGGAAGCCGAAGGCGCGTACGGGCATCAGCACCGAACCAAGCCGCAGACCGTTGGCTATGGCCTGGCCGACTCGCCGGCCGGGCTGGCTGGCTGGATTGCCGAGAAGTACCGGGCATGGTCTGACAGCCACGGCGACGTCGAGGCGCGTATCGGCCGCGAACGCCTGCTGGCGACACTCACTCTCTATTGGGCGACCGGGACGATCACCTCGTCGATGCGCATGTACTACGAGCACCGACGACACGGCGAGCCGCTACCGGCCGACCGGCGCATCGCGGTCCCAGCGGGATTCGCCTTGTTTCCCAACGAGTTCGTACGAGTGCCCAACCCGCCGCGGGAGCTGGTGGAGCGGTACTACAAGGTCGGGCGTTGGCGCGAGTTCCCGCGCGGCGGGCACTTCCCGGCGATCGAGGAACCGGCACTGCTCGCCGAGGAGATCCGGGCGTTCTTCCGTCCGCTACGCGTCGGCTGACGTTAAGGAAGCGGCAGTCGGCACCGCGCTCAGCTAGGCGTCCGCGAGCGAGCAGCCGCCTCCAGGTTGTCGGCCCGCGGACTAGCGGTTCGCGCAACACCGGCTGCGGCGTAGGCGGCATCCTCGTCCAACGTCTCATGTTCGAGAAGAGCTGCGGCAAGGGAGTCCAACTTATCGCGGTGCTCGCGCAGCAGTGCGGTGACCTGCTGGTGCGAATCGTCCACGACACGGCGGACCTCGCCGTCGAGGAGCCGTTGTGTGTCAGGCGAGATCTCCGTGGTGGGGAACGGCGCCGTGCCATCCCGCGGCAGCACCGTGACCGGGCCGATCGCGGCACTCATCCCCCAGCGGCCGACCATCTGGCGGGCGATATCGGTGAGCTGCTGGAGGTCGGATTCGGCGCCCGTGCTGCGCTCGCCGAACACGACTTCTTCGGCGGCTCGGCCACCCAGCGCGACCTTGATCTTCGCTTCGAGCTCGGGCTCCCGGTAGCTGAATCGATCGCTGTCCGGCGCCGCCAGCGTCACGCCCAGTGCCACGCCCCGCGGAATGATCGAGACCTTGCGCACCGGATCGGCGCCTTCGGTGAGCATGCCGACGATGGCATGCCCGGCCTCGTGATACGCAGTGCGCCGCCGATCGTCCAGGCTCATCATCACGCGTCGTTCGGCGCCTAGGACAATCCGTTCGAGTGCATCGGTGAAGTCGGATTCGTCGACCGCGTCGTGGTTTCGCCGCGCGGCCGTGAGCGCTGCCTCGTTCACGAGATTCGCGAGGTCGGCGCCGACCATGCCCGGCGTCGTCGCCGCGATCCTGCCCAGGTCGACGTCGGAAGCCAGCGGCACAGATCGGGCGTGCACCTTGAGGATGGCTTCGCGGCCGGCACGATCCGGCGCCTGCACGGTAACCCGCCGATCGAATCGCCCAGGGCGAAGCAGCGCCTGATCGAGGACGTCAGGACGGTTCGTCGCGGCAATGACGATCACGCTCGTGGACGGGTCGAATCCGTCCATCTCCGTGAGGATCTGGTTCAGCGTCTGCTCGCGTTCGTCGTTGCCGCCGCTGAACCCGGCGACCCCGCTGGTGCGGGATCTGCCGATCGCGTCGAGCTCGTCGATGAACACGATCGCCGGCGCAGCCTCCTTCGCCTGTGCGAACAGGTCGCGTACTCG
>JBPYES010000336.1:0-3757 GCA_051984825.1 Jatrophihabitantaceae bacterium | reverse complement strand
TTGGCCGGCGAGTGCGCCGACGGGATGGTGCTCGATGCGGGCAACACGCCGGACACGGTCCGCTCCGCCGTCGCGCAGGCGTCGGCGCCCGGCCCTCATGAGGTCGTGGTGTACCTGCCGGCCGGAGCTTCGGCAGCGCCGCTCGAGGCGGAGCAGGCTGCCCACGGCCGGCCCAGCGAGAACGCGATCGCGGCCGGAACGCCTGCGGAGGTCGCCACAGTGCTTCGCCGTTTCGCCGATGCCGGCGCCACGACCGTCGTGTTGCAGCCTGCGGCCACAGAGCTGTCCATCGAGCCGTTCCTCAGCTTGGCGGCCGAGGTGCGGACCATCGTGCGCGACTAGCCGGCGCACGTCCGAAGCGTCAGGCGCCGAAGGTGCGCGGATCCCGGGTGAACGGATAGCCGGCCCACATCAGCCGTGCGACGCCGCCGGATGCGTCACGCTCGATGCGAAGCAGCTCGCCTTCCTCACGGCCGGACACGGTGCGGTACCGGTCGGGGTCGATGAGCTCGAAGACCGCCGGCGGCTTGGACGCAGGATCACTGTCCTTGCGCGCTTCCAGGCGCCCCTCGCGGATGGTGAACGTGAACGAATCGCCCTCCGACCACCATCGCCCGGCAAGCGGCGCCAATTCGGCCGCCGGCGGTGGTCCCGGCAGCCAGGGCGATCCGGGAGGCGGCGCCGTGTCGAGCGCCGTGCATACGAGATCGAGCGCGAGGTTCGCCGGCGCGGCGCCGGCCGACGTGTTGCACAAAACGATGGCCCCGACCCGGTCCGCGCGGTGCAGCGCGATGCACGAGAGGAATCCGGGCATGGCGCCCTCGTGGCCGACCATGATCCGGTCACCGCGCCGGAACAGCTCCAGCCCGAGGCCCCAGGCAAGCGTCCATGCCTCGAGGTCGGCCATGATCTCCGGGCGGCTCATCTCGTCGAGCGTGGCAGCGGGCAGCACGCCGTCCGCCCCGGAGGCCAGGAACGCGACCCAGCGTGCGAGATCGGAGACCGTGCTCCACAAGCCACCGGCCGACGAGAACCCGGCCATGTCCGGCCACTTCTCGAGATGTACCTGATCGGTATACGGGTCTGTGTAGTAGCCGACGGCCACCGGCGGCGCCGGTGCCTGCGACGTGCGCGTCATTCCGAGCGGGTCGAGCAGCCGCTCTTGCACGGCGGCGATCCACGGCCGCCCATCGACTCGCGCGACGACCTCGCCGAGCAGCGAGTACGCAAGGTTGGAGTAGTGCCAGCGTCGCCGCTCCGGCAGCACCTGCTCGGCATCGCGCAGGTCACGCATCACCTCGTCGATTGACGGGACGACGAGGGTGTCCCAGATGTCGCCAACGGGCTCGCGCTGGAGCCCGGACGCATGCGCAAGCAGCGTGCGAAGCGTCAAGCCACCGTGCGCAGGAACGTCCAGAAAGCGCGACACCGGATCGGAGAGGGACAGCTTGCCCTCATCCCGCAGCGCCATGATCGAGGCTGCCGTGAACGTCTTGCTGATGGACCCGATCGCGAACGCGGTCTCCGGGCTCGGTGCCCGATCCGGCTGTGTCACGTCCGAGGCGCCGACGCCCAGCGACCATACGAGCGAGCCGTCACGGACGAGGCCGGCGATCAGGCCGGGTGTGCGCCACTCCCGCTGCCGTTCGCGAACCAGCCTCTCCAGCTCGTCGAAACTCATGGCCGGCCCAGGGCTCGGTACCGCCAGCCCGCGCGGCGCCAGCGCACCGGGTCGAGCACATTGCGTCCGTCGACGATGTTGCGCTGGGTCACGAGCCTGCCGACCACGGTCGGGTCCATGGAGCGGAACTCGTCCCACTCGGTGAGCAGCATGGTCACATCCGCGCCCGTGATCGCTTCGTCGAGTGACTCGACGTAGCTCAGCTCGGGGTAGACACGCCGCGCGTTCTCGATCGCATGCGGGTCGTAAATGACGACGTCGCCGCCGCGTCGTTCGATCGAGGCGGCCACATCCAGGGCCGGCGAGTCGCGGATGTCGTCGCTGTTCGGCTTGAATGCTGCGCCCAGGACGGCGATTCGCGTGCCGCGATAGGTGCCGTCGACCAGGTCGAGGCCGAGTTCGAGAGTGCGGGCGCGCCGGCGCAGGTTGATCTCGTCGACCTCGCGCAGGAACGAGACCGCCTGGTCGACGCCCAGTTCGCCGGCGCGGGCGATGAACGCGCGGATGTCCTTGGGCAGGCAACCACCGCCGAAACCCAGACCGGAGCGCAGGAACCGGTGCCCGATCCGGTTGTCGTACCCGATTGCTTCGGCCAGCGCGGTGACGTCGGCACCGGTCGCCTCGCACACCTCCGCCATCGCGTTGATGAAAGAGATCTTGGTAGCCAGGAACGAGTTCGCGGCCACCTTGACCAACTCGGCGGTCGCGAAGTCGGTGACGATGACCGGCGTCCCAGCCTCGATCATCGGTGCGAACGTGGCGCGCAGCCGCTGCTCGGCCCAGTCGGAGTTCACGCCGAAGACGAGGCGGTCCGGGTGCAGCGTGTCCTGGACGGCGAACCCCTCCCGCAGGAACTCCGGGTTCCACGCCAGCTCGACGTCCTTCGTCGGCGCGAGGCTGCGCATCAGCTTCTCCATGTGGGCCGCCGTACCTGCCGGTACGGTCGACTTGCCCACCACTAGTGCCTTGCGCGAAAGCAGCGGTGACAGCGAGGTGAATGCCGCCTCGACGTAACGCAGGTCGGCCGAGTACTCGCCCCTCTTCTGTGGCGTGGCAACACAGATGAAGTGCACGTCGGCGAATTCGGCGGCCTCCTCGTAGGAGGTTGTGAACTGCAGCCGCGGATCCTTCACGTGCTTGCCCAGCAGCTCGGGCAGACCGGGCTCATAGAACGGGACCTCGCCCTTGGCGAGCCGGCCGACCTTCTCCGTGTCGACGTCCACGCCGATTACGTCATACCCGAGCTCCGCCATGCACACGGCGGTGGTGGCTCCGAGGTAGCCGGTGCCGATCACGGACAGCCTTGGCCGCTCTGTGCCCACTAGCCCAACCCTCCGTCCGTCCCGGATAACCCGACGAGGTTAGCTGTTCACCGGGGACCGGTGGCATCCAGTCTGCCGGAGATGCTGTGATGGGGGATCGACGACAGGAGGGCGCCCGACATGCTCGAAGCAGCAACGCCGTTGCCCGACCGCAGCGCCTGGAAGGAGCTCTGGGACCACCACGCGCAGCTGCGCGATGTCCATCTGCGCGAGCTGTTCGCCGAGGACCCCGGACGCGGTGAGCGGCTGGCCGTCGAGGCCTGCGGCATCTACCTCGACTATTCGAAGAACCGGGTCACCGACGAGACGCTGCGCCTGCTGCTGCGGCTGGCCGACGAGTCGGGCCTGCGCGCGCGGATCGACGCCATGTTCGCCGGCGAGAAGATCAACATCACCGAGAACCGCGCCGTGCTGCACGTCGCGCTGCGTGCCCGCCGGGGCGAGCGCATCGCGGTCGACGGCGTGGATGTGGTTCCCGCAGTGCACGAGGTCCTCGACCGAATGCGCGAGTTCGCGAACCGGGTGCGGGCCGGGCAGTGGCGTGGCTACAGCGACAAGCCGATCCGCAATGTCGTCAATATCGGTATTGGCGGATCCGATCTCGGGCCCGTCATGGCCTACGAGGCACTGCGGCACTACAGCGACCGCGACCTGACGTTCCGGTTCGTCTCTAACGTGGACGGGACGGACTTCGCCGAGGCCACCCGCGACCTCGACCCGGCAGAGACGATGTTCATCGTGTCGTCCAAGACGT
>JBPYES010000335.1:0-2490 GCA_051984825.1 Jatrophihabitantaceae bacterium | reverse complement strand
CCGGCCTGGGTGACCAGCGCCAGGTCGGCATCGCCGGCCAGGGAGCTGTCCGCGACGTTCGTGATCGCGACGGTCCGCGCGCCATGGGCCGCCGCCCAGGCCTGCGTCTCGACGATCTCGCCGGTCTCCCCGGACTGTGACACGCATACGGTCACCGTGTCGGACAGGTCGAGGTCGGCGCGGTAGTGCGTGGCCACCGAGGGCGCAGCGAGCGCGGCCTGGCGGCCGGCGAGCACCTCGCAGAGGTACCGGCCATAGATCGCCGCGTTGTCCGACGAGCCGCGCGCCACGAACAACAGATGCCGTCGTCCCTCCGCCAGCTCGGCGATCTGCAGCTGCAGCGGCAGCAGCGCTTCCAGGGTCCGGGTGAGCGCCTGCGGCTGCTCGCCGATCTCGCGTGCCATAACAGTCATGTGCGCTCCGAAATGAAGAGGCTCTGCACCCCGCGTCCGATCGGGCCGATCTCGTCGGACAGCACGGTATCGGCGACCCCGATGCCGCCGCCGAGCGTGGTGTGTGCGTCGAGCGCTACCCACTCGCCGGCCGGATAGCGGTGCAAGTAAACGGTCAGGTCGGGGTTGACGAAGAGATGGGTGTCGAAGTCGAGGACGTTGCTGATGCCGTTGCCGGAGTCGGCGGCGGCGAGCACCCGGGTCAGCGGCGAGATCGGCTCGCCGGCGACGACGGGCATGGTAAGGCGCGTCCAGCAGACGGCCGGGCCGCGCTCGGTGAACGAGCCCGCGACGAAGCGCGTCTCGAGCGCCGTGTGGTATCCCACTGGGTACGGGAACTCGAACGGTCGCGGCACGCCCTCGGCCGGCGGCGGCAACTGCGGGTTAGGCGCGTCAGCGGGATCGTCCGTCACGCGAATGCGCTGCGCCGTCGCTCGTACCACGGGGCGGCCGTCGTCCGGGGTAAGCAGCACCTCGACGACTTCGACGCTTCGCCCGCTGTGGACGGTGCGCAGCGCCGCGGTCAGTGCCGCGATCGGCACCGGGCGCATGATCTCGACGGTCATGCGGGTCACGCGCATGTCGGTGCGGGCGGCCGGCCGGGTTTCGACGAGGTGCCCGGCCAATGCGGACGGCGGCCCGCCGTGCTGCGCGCCGGCGTCCCACGGGCCACGGGTGAACTCCGTCGCGGCGAACCGGTCGTCGGCCTCGCGCACGAAGAACGCCTCGCTCGCGACCACGATCGGGAGACTACGGGGCGGGCGCTACCAGGACGTCATGTGCCGTCCCGGGCGCCACGAAGTCCAGCAGCCGCAGGCCCTCAGCGCTGACCGCGGCGCGGTGCGACAGCCGTCCGAACGGCTCGATGGTCAGAGTCGCGGTGCCGTCGGTGCGGGTGATCGCCCAATTGGCGGCCCACATTCCGTCGACGAGCAACTCCCCGCGAGATCCGCCGTTGCCGGGGTAGAGCGGCACCATCTGCCCGTTCGGCACGACCCGCGACCGGTCGGCATGCGACAGCAGCAGGTTGTCGTACTCCGGCAGGAACCGCGGCGGCGCCGGGGTGTCCACCTCGGGACGCGGTGCTTCGGGCAGGTCCAGTAGCTCGCGGCCGTCTGCATCGCGGAAACGCCGCAGCCGCCCGCCGAGCCGCTCTGCGACCTCGCCCAGCCTGGTCAGCCCGCACCACGCCTGCGCGTCCATGACCGTGGCCGGCCCGAACGCACCCAGGTAACGCACGAGCAGCTCGTCCACCGACATCGGCTGGGACGCCTCGACGCCGAGCCACGCCCGCACGGTCGTCCACCTCACCGCGCCGGCGCCGGTCCAGGTCCCGCGCGGCGGCACCTGCACCACTGGCACGAGATAGCTGACCGCGTAGGCAAGCGCTTCCTCATCTGCATCCGGCCAGTGCCGGATCAGCGCCCGGCCCAGCTCGACGCGGGTCAGCGGCTGCTCGTCGAGTAGCGCCCGCCCCGCATGGCGCACCTCGTCGACGTCGATGCCGGCGACACGGCGGGCGAACGGGCTGGAGCGATACCCGCTCTCCAGCAGCGGCTGCAGCAGGGGCCGCAACGCGAGGCAGTCACGGGCGCTGACGAGATGCAACGTCCGGCGTTGCAATGCAACGCGGACGGCGGCCCGTGACGTGACCAGCGCGGAGAGCTCCTCGTGACGGAACGCGGAACGCCGCGAGCACAGTCCGACGAACGGCGCGCGCGGCGCCTGCGCCTGCATGCCGACGAGGTGCTCGACCGCATCAATGGGGCGAAGCTCCTCGCGCTTCAGCAAGAACTGCCGCGCAAGCGTCGCGCGATTGACCGCGCGGTGCGTGAGGACGTCGCTGCGCAAGCGGCGGCTCAAGGCTCGACGGCGAGCCGGATGCCGAGCCCGATGAGCACGGTGCCGGTTGCGGCGTCCATACGGCGGCGTATGCGGGCATCGCCGAGCCAACGGGTGACCGGCGTCGCCACGGCGAGCAACACCGCGAAGTAGAGGGCCGTCTCAATGATGAAGATCGCCCCGAACAGCACGGACA
>JBPYES010000334.1:0-14079 GCA_051984825.1 Jatrophihabitantaceae bacterium | reverse complement strand
CCCGTCCGCTGCGCAAACGCTACCGCTGCTCAAGCACCATCGCGGCCACACCTCAGCAACGGCGTCAGCTGAGAGGACGTCACAATAAGAGGCGTACTGCGGGACACGCCTTCTTCACCCAGCAGCTTGTCTCCGCCGGTAGAGCACTGCCGAGCGGGCCGGAGTCGCGGCTGACACGCGAGGCCCAGGTGATAGGAATACGCCCGGTGCCTTGAGGTGCTCGCCGTGCTGAGCCCGGTTTACCTGCGTATCGCACCGGACGGTTGCGCGTGCGCGGCTGTCGATGCCCCGGCCGTACCGGCCGCAGCCAAGCCAGCGGGATAGTAGTGCTGCAGGATTAGTTCGTGCAGCACTGTAACCGCCGATCCGATGCGCCCCGCCTCCGTCGCACTAGGGTCGAGCGCGCCTCGGGGTATGTATTCCCATATACGCGTCGAGGCACCACCGGCGTCGAGGGTGTGCGTAGTCTGCGTGCGGACCTGCTCGAGACCGCCGTTCCAACGCACGATCAGTCTGGTGTCGTCGTACAGTACGGCTATTCCTCGGAATGGTCGCTCATCACTGTAGACATCCTCGGGCATGTGAAGTTCGACATCATCGGGATCCAGGGTTGTCAGCCCAAGCCCGACGTAGGCAGCGGCTGGTGACATGTCGGGCTCGACTCGGTTGGCTAGATGCGTACGCGGGTCAAACCTGCCACGGCTCATGTACTCGCGCGCAAGGTCGTGCAGCTGAGCGACGAACCCGTATGGATCGGCAACTTCGGCGCCGTCCTTCTCTAGGCGCGTGGCAACGCGCACCAAGCCGTAGACATCGTCGGGCCCCGGCTCGCGATAGAAAAAGACGACGACGTGTCGCGCTAAGGGGAATTCCCCTCTCCAGCGCCGATCGGCCTGATGACGCGCATGCCGACGGGCGACTAGTCGGAGCCGGTCCACGATTTCGCCACGCAGCCTGTTCGGCTCCAGTGGGTCGGTGTCATATCGTGCAGCCCCCGCCGGCTTAGCGGCGGCCGAATCATCCCTGCCTTGCTCCGGGTTCGCCGTGCCTGCGAACCAGAGCGCAGGCGGTATCCCATCGCGCGAAATCGTCGGTTCCACTGTCAGATCACGGTCCCCGTCGTTGGTGGCATCACGGTCAAAGTTCTAGATGGGCTAGCGATCGGTCGAGAACAGCCAGTGGCTTAGGCTCGCCGTAGCCGATCGCCATGTACACACCAGGGCGCCGCGCGCGTAGCACCAGCGCCCACCCGGCACCACCCACCGCAGCTGCCAGAACAACCCCTGGAAGCAACCATCGAGCCTGCGTTGCCTGACCGGTAAGTGCGGTCAAGTTGGCCGATGTAATCGCAAGAACGACGATCAGTCCGGCAGCGCCGAGGCCCGGAGCGGTAAGGCGGTGCCATCGGCCGGGCGGATTCGGCGACAGACGATAGAACCGGATGACCGCCAGGGCGGCGCCAATCATCAGCAGCAATACCCCGATGGCGGCCACCACAGACAGCAGCGTGAACAAGGCGGTGATCGGATCGGCATGGAGAGCCATGAAGATGAGGACGGTAATTGCAGCGGTGACAGATTGCGCAATCGAACCTCCGATCGGCACACCCCCGATCGATCCGCCGATGATGCCGAGACGTGTGGGTAGAACTCCTTCGCGCGCCAGTCCGAACGTATATCGAGCAACCACATTGTGGAAGCTGATCATCGCACCGAAGATGCTCGTGATCAGCACTGCCTGGCCAAGCCCGGACCAGAAGGGGCCGTAGTGGACCCTGAGGATCGAGAACGGCAGGCCGGCATTCGGATCCCGGGTTGCGTCGACGATGTGGGCCGGGCCGACCGTTATTGTCAGCGACCAGCTGGCAAGGGCGTAAAATGCGCCCAGAAATAGCACCGCGCCAATCGCGGCGCGCCGTACCGCTCGCCATTCGCGTGCTTCCTCGCGGTATGCGATGACGCTCTCGAAACCGACGAACGACGCGACGGTGAAAGCTAGCACAACGCCGACGCCGTTGGTGAACAAGGCAGACGGCTTCAGGGCCGTCATGCTGCTCCCGCTCGCTGTCGCGGCAGGGTGGGTGAGAGCGGCCGTGATGAGCATTCCAATGACGGCGACCTCAACCACTAGCACAATCGCGATCACACGGGTGTTTACCTCGATGTGCCGGATTCCGAGGAGAGCGACGATTAACCAAACTACGGCTGCCCACTCCCACCAGGTGCCAGTCTTAAGGATGTCTACGACTGTGGCGCCGAACAAGCCATACAGACAGATCTGGATAGCGTTATATGCGACCAACGCCACCACTGCAGCCGACAACCCCCAGCTTCGGCCGAGGCCGCGCGCGAGGAAAGCATAAAACGCTCCCGTGTGCGCCATGTCCCTACTCATTGCGACCAGTCCGACGCTGACCAGCAGCAGCGGGACAGTGAGCAGGATGAAGGCGAGCGGCACGCCCACCACGCCGGTGGCAGCAAACGTGGCAATAACTGCTCCGGCGACCACCGTCATCGGTGCGGACGCGGAGATCCCGAGCACGGACAGACCTGGCGAGCCCAGGCTCTTCCGCGCCAGCCCATGGGGAGAGGAAGGAAGAGTCACGGCGCGGACCCCGCCGCTCCTAGCGGCCCACGCGGCTCACGGTCCGGTGCTGGACCGCGTCCCGCCCACGCCCGCACGGAGTTGCGGCCGCTCTGGGCCAGCTTGCGGACACAGGCGAACGAAATGAGGCCATCTGCTGAACCGAAGCGCATCGGATACCTGACGTGCGGCGACACCGTGGCCCAGGCGGCCTCCGGCCATCGCAGGAAGGACATGACTGGCACGCTCGATTCCTTTCAGACTGTCGCGGCGAGTCCTCGGATGGCTGGGGACTCGTCCCGACCGTGACCGGCGTCCGGTTTCGTTCCCAACTCACTGAGAAAGTGGTCAACTGTTGCCTGAGTGAGCCCGGGAACACAGATGACATGGCTCCAGCCGCCGCTTGTAGCCAGCGACCATCGATTCAAGATCGCGAGTGGAGGAGATTCCAGCATCACTGTGAATGCGTGCTGATGGCGCCAAGCGGTCCACCCCGCCTCACGAAGGCGTTGCTCTAGGTAGACGGCGAGTGCCCGTGATTGAGCGACGCGCTGCCGATGGCCGTCCAGCCCAAGCTCCAGCGCGAGCCACAGTTCGACGGCGTTGTGCCCGGTTCTGGATCCAGACCATGTTGCGTCGATGCCGTCGACGTAGTCCACGGCGTGGCTGACCCGCCAGGCATGCTCACGCCGCGCGAGCACGACGCCGTTGGGATGCGGTGTGGCGAAGAACTTGTGTCCGGAGACGCACACGCTGTCTGCATCGTGCCTCGACAAGTCGGTGCCCGCCGTCGACAGCAGTCGGGCGACAGGACCGCCGTCGAGAGCGAGCGGCACACCGGAAAGTGCACCGTCAACGTGGATATGTCGGCCGTGGACGCCAGCCTCGTCTAAAGCGGCGTGGATACGGCTGACATCATCGACGGCCTCGGTCATCGTGGTGCCCACCGTGGCAACGATGATCGCCGGACGGTCGGCTCGTGCCATCGCGGCCTCTACGAGGTGCCGGTAATCCATCTCGCCAGAGTTATCTGCGGCAACTGTGACCGAGTCTGCCTCCATCCGAAGAATGCGGGCTGCCTTGGGCACGCTGTAGTGTGCCGCGGCGGAAAAGTACAGCACGCCAGTCGGAAAGTGCTCTCGGGCAAGCCAAAGTCCGAACTGGTTGCCTTCGGTGCTTCCCGCCTGGGTGACGTATCCCCAGCAATCGCGGAGGTTGCCGCCGAATAGCTCGATCAACTGCCCGACGACTGCGCGTTCGATCGCCTTGGAATTCCTGGGTTCACGACCGTCCTTTTCCGGGTCGCCAATGTTGTTGATGATCGTGTTGTGCAGGTCGGCGAGATCACGGAAGTCGATGTCGGTGGCTGCTGGGAAACCAATCGGACGCGGCGAACCCGGCCCGGGAGACAACCGCCTCCTCAGCTCAGCGAGGTAACCGGCCAGCATGCGGCAACGCCCTCTCACGCGGACCATTGCCAAGGCGGAGTCGCGAAACCACTCCGCCTCTGATCGACAGCCTCCGAGTCCTGGACGACGGCAAGGTGGCAGCCCGCGGCGTGTAGCTGGTCGGGTCCGAGGTTGATACCACTCGGGCACAGCCGCACCGACGCGGTCAAGGGCGTCCTTCGAGGGGCGCGCTCGATGACCTGCCCCGTAAAGGACGGCGAACTGACCTGAAGAGGCGCTACCTGTGGCTCACGTGACAACAGAAGCGGATCCACCATCGCCATTTTTCCCCCCGAATGCGAGGTCTGTCGCCGCTCACGTACATGATCCGGGCGGTAGTATAGCCTGTCAGGATTCGTCGGGCACCCTGCCAGATTCGCCGCAGAGTAGGGCAGCCCAGGCCGCTCGCTTTGCCGCTGAGCTGCCAAATCGGACCAGTTCGGCGGATGCGGCTGCAGTCGCGCAACGGCCGGGCGGCAACCTTCGATCGACCGCGGTATCGCCCAAGACGTCGCGACCGGTGAGGCACACGGGACTCGGCGCCGTAGCAACGGTGTCATGCCGTTGCTGTGGTTGACGCCGCGGCTGCCCGGGTGCGCAGCCTGACGACGTGTTCGACCAGGGTGATCAGGGTCTGCTTGGTGGACGCGCGGTGCCTGGCGTCGCAGGTGATGGCAGGGATGTCCGGGTGAATCGCCATAGCCTCGCGGACGTCTGGGATGTCGTGGCGCTGGACGCCGTCGAACAGGTTCATCGCCACGACGTACGGCAGCTTGCGGTCCTCGAAGAAGTCGACGGCAGGAAAGGAGTCGGCCAGCCGGCGAGAGTCGACTAGCACGACCGCGCCTATTGCACCGCGCACCAGCTCGTCCCACATGAACCAGAACCGATGCTGGCCCGGGGTGCCGAACAGGTACAGGATCAGCTCGCTGTCCAGCGAGACGCGGCCGAAGTCCATCGCAACTGTCGTGGTGGTCTTGTGCGGCGTCGCCGCGAGGTCGTCGACGGCGGCGCTCGCCTCGGTCATGACCGCCTCGGTGGTGAGCGGGACGATCTCGGACACAGAGCCGACGAACGTCGTCTTACCGACGCCGAATCCGCCGGCGACCACAATCTTGGTAGACGTGCGCAGCATCGGCGACTTCGCGTCGCCATTGGGTTCCGGGTACGCGTTAGAGGCGCCGAAGTCCACTGAGCACCCTTTCCAGCAAGGCTAGGTCCGGCGCGCCGCCGCCTGGCGGCGCACTGTTCTGCACGGTGACCAGTCCGAGTCGTGCCATGTCCGCGATGAGCACCCGGGCGACGCCCAGCGGGACGCTCAGCAGCGCCGCTACCTCGGCAACGGAGCGCACGTCCTGGCACAGGATCGCGATCTCGCGGTGGTCCGGATGGCTGTAACGGTCGGTGGCGCTGGCGGCCGCAGTGGTCGTTATCAAGGCTTCCAACGGCAGATCCAGGCTCGACCGGGTGCGGCCGCCCGTACGGGTATACGGCCGAACGATCGGAGCAGGATCGCCGGGCGTTGTCATGAGCTGTGCCACCCGTCAGCCCACGGCGGTTCGCAGCTGGCTTCGCAGCTCGGGGGTCAGCAACTGCCCGGCCCGGTCGACCAGGAGGGTCATCTCATAGGCCACCAGACCCATGTCGCAGTCCGGCGAGGCAAGGACCGAGAGGCACGAGCCATCGGCGATCGACATCAACAACATACAGCCCAGCTGCATTTCGATGACGGTCTGCAGCACCTCGCCGGCGCCGAACACGCGCGCCGCGCCACGGGTCAGGCTGGACATGCCCGACGCGACGGCCGCAAGCTGATCGGCTCGGTCACGCGGTAGCCCGGACGAGGACGTGAGCAACAACCCGTCGGAAGAGACGACGACGGCGTGGCTGACCCCGGCGACGCGGTCGACGAAGTTGGTCAGCAACCATCCGAAGCGCCCCGGGTCCGACCCGGGCTGACCTGGTTCAGCCATCACCGACTGCCCTCCGCGGTCTGGTCATTGGGCCACTCGCCTCCGGCCTGCCACGAGTGGGGCCCACCGTCATACTCGCCCGGGTCCTGCTCGCCGGGACCGGTCCGCCGCGTGTGCCGGCCCAGGCTGAGGCCTCGCTGGAAGCTGGACATCCGATCGCGAACACTGTCCGCGCTGCGGGCGCCGGCCGAGCTCGGTTGTGGCGCGACGCTCGGCGCAACACTGCCGGGCACCAGGAATGCACCGGGACGCCGCTTCGGAAGGCCTGCGGCGGTTACCTCCTCCGGGACGGGCGTGCTGGCCACGTCGGCTGCTCGCCACCCGGCGTCAGCCTCGGACTCCCAGCCGTCGTGGGCCGGACCGTTGGCGACCGGCGCGGACGCCGCGGCTGGAGGCATTGGTAGGGCCGGCTCCGGGCGCTCTGTGAACCATTTAGAAAGCATCGCGTTGAAGATCGGGGTGTCGAAGGTGGTCGCTGCAGCGGCAGCCGGGCTGTCGAGGATTCCGTCGGAATGGGGGATGGAGCTTACATACGCGGGCTGGCGACGCGGCAGCGGCGGCGGCTCGGCATTGCGCAGGATTTCGTCGGGAGCCGGCAACTGCGGCGTGAACGGGCGGTCGTCGATCACCCCGACAACGCCCGACCCATCGCCGATCAGCTCGGGCGGAAGGGTGACGGTCACCGTGAGGCCGGAGCCGTCCGCGGACATCAATTCGACCGTGATGCCGTGCCGGCTGGCGAGCTTGCCGACCACGAACAAACCCATCTGCCGCGACACGGAAACATCAACGGGCGGCGGCGCGGCCAATCGCTGGTTGATCTCGACCAGCCGAGCACGCGGAATGCCCGTGCCTTCGTCGCAAATCTCGATTACCAGACCGCCGTAGTCGGTCATCCGGGCACTTAGCGTCACGTGCGACTCCGGATCGGAGTAGGAGGTGGCGTTGTCCAGCAGCTCAGCGACCAGGTGAACGATGTCGTTCACGGCGCGGCCGGCGATCATCGCTCGATCTGGCGGTTGCACCGTCACGCGCTGGTAGTCCTCGATCTCGGACACCGCAGCGCGCAGCACGTCGAGGATGGGCACCGGCTCCCCGCTCCGCTGGCGGAGCTCGGCTCCGGCCAGGACCAGCAGGTTCTCGCCGTTGCGCCGCATGCGCGTGGCGAGGTGGTCCAGCCGGAACAGGGCGGCCAGCCGATCGGCGTCCTGCTCGCCCAGCTCCAGCTCGTCGATGAGCCGTAGTTGGCGCTCAACAAGACTCTGGCTGCGCCGGGACAGGTTGACAAACATGTCGTTGACGTTCGCGCGCAGCGCGGCCTGCTCGGTCGCCAGCCGGATCGCTTCGCTGTGCACGGCGTCGAATGCGCGAGCCACCTGGCCGACGTCCTCGCGCGAGTACACCGGGACCGGATCAATCTTCACGCTCCCGGAGCGGCCATCGCTGGTTCGCAGCAACTCGATGGCCGCCGGCAACCGGCGGTCCGCGACGTCGAACGCCGATGCACGCAGCACGCGCAACGGCTTGAGGATCGAGCTGGCCAGGACGAGCAGCAGGATCAGCGCGAGCAGTACGACCCCGCCGATGACCGCTATCTCACGCAGCGCGCTGGCATGCGAGTTGCCGGCCGCGTTGACGATGAGGATCCCGCCGAGCACGAGCGCGAGCCCGAGTGGGACCACTGTGAGCGCGATCAGCTTGGTGCGCAGGCGCCAGTTCTGCGGCAACCAGCGAGCCGAACGCGACAGGCCCGGTCCCGCGCCTGCGCCACCGCGCGGCAAGCGCACGACCGACTGCGCCGTCGCCTTGCTCGAGGTGCGGGACGAGACGAGCTGACCACCGTCGACAGCGATGCGGTCGCCGGCCAGCAAGCGCTCGCGGAAGCGTTCCGACGACATCTCGTCCACGGGGACCCCTTAGCGTGCTCTACGGCAGAAATCATCTGTCTTTGTGGCGCTCTGCTCACTTCTGCCGCGCACGTGCGAAAACCGTATTAGGCAAAGAGGCGTACGTCTACGGTCTCGCCACGCCTTCCGCAATTTAGCCACCATACGTGGGCATCCACTAACGAACAGTAAGGGCCTGCTGACGTTCCGTGGGCTGCCGAGCGGGAAATCGGATCGGTGACGCGTTTGCGTCGCGGGTCTATGCTCGCCGCGTTGGTTGAGCGTTCGTCCAGTTCGCATCGTATGCACGAAGTCGACGAAGGAGATGGGGCCGTGAGCAACTGGCAGCTGGATCCCTACCACACCCAGGTCGAGTTCGCCGCGAAGCACCTCGGAATGATGACCGTGCGGGGACACTTCGCCGAGGTCAGCGCCGTCGCCGACGTCGATCCGGACCATCCCGAGGCATCGTCGGTTGAGGTGACCATTCAGACGGTCAGCATCCGGACCCATCACGAAGCCCGGGACAACGACTTGCGGTCGTCGAACTTCCTCGACGTCGAGACGTTTCCGACAATCACGTTCAAGAGCACCGCGGTCGAACCTGCCGGCGCGGACCGCTACACGCTGACCGGCGACCTGACCATCAAGGGCATCACGCACCCGACGACGCTCCAGGTGATCAAATACGGAGAGTTCAACGATCCGATGATGGGACACCGGATCGCCTACAGCGCCACCGGTCAGATCAACCGGAAAGAATTCGGCCTGAGTTTCAACATGATGCTGGACGGTCGCTTTGTGGTGAGCGACGAGATTCAGCTGATGATCGAAGGCGAACTCGTCGAGCAACAGCCGGCCGAGAGCGCCGGCTAGCCCGCGATCGCGGAGTCAACGCGGGATCCGCACGGTGACGTCGAGCCCCCCGCCGGGGCGAGGAGCGGCGCTGACCGTGCCGTGATGTATCGCGCTGATCGACGCCACCAACGCAAGGCCCAGCCCGACCCCGTCGCCGGTGCGCTGGTCCAGGCGGGTGAACGGCTCGAACAGCGTGTCGACGCGATCGGCCGGCACGACCGGCCCCGTGTTGCTGATACGGAGCTCGCCCGTTCCGTTGTGCGCCGCAGTGCCGACCGTTACCAGCCCGTCGGGGACGTTGTGCCGTGCGGCGTTGTCGACGAGGTTGGCGACGAGCCGTTCCAGCAGCAGCGGGTCGCCGGTGACAACGGCCGGCTGCAATGCCGACGTCACGCGCAGTCCGGGGACGCCGATTGTGTCCAGGGCGTCCTCGGCGAGTAGCGCCAGATCGACAGGCTGATGTGTGGTCAGACCACGTTCGTTGCGGGCCAGGGTGAGCAGTGTGTCGATGAGCGCTTCGGCATGGTCGACTGCCCGGCGCACGTCGGCCCCCATGGCGATCAGCTCGTCCCGCGTCGGCGCCGGCTTGGACAGGACGACATCGACCGTCGTGCGCATGACGGTGAGCGGGGTGCGCAGCTCATGGCTGGCGTTGGAGATGAAGCGGCGCTGGCTGGCGAACGCAGCGTCGAGACGGGCGAGCATGTCGTCGAACGTGTCGGCAAGCTCGCGCAGTTCGTCGCGCGGACCGCTTAGCGCAAGGCGCTGCGACAGGTTGTGCTCGGTGGCCGCGCGCGCCGCGGCGGTGAGTTGGTGCACGGGCCGGAGGATGCGCCCGGCGAGCAGCCACCCGGCGAGGGCTGCAACGAGGCTGACCCCGGCGAGTGCGATCAGCGAATAGAGGAGCAGGTGGCTCAGCGCCACCTCGCGCTGCGCCTTGACCCCGGCATCGACGCCGGCCTGGAACGCCGATGCGCACTTCGCTGCCAGCCCTTCCGAAACGGCGATGCCGTCCTTCTTCAGGTTGGCGCACTCGGCGGTGAATGCCGGGTCGATCTTTGCGGATCCCCTGCCCTTGGACTCCGGCAGGTTGTGCGCGACGAGTAGGTAAGTGACGGTGACCAAGACCGCGCCACCGAGAGTGAAGAGTCCCCCGTACACCAGGGTCAGGCGGCCCCGGGCGTTCAGGTGTGGACGCTTCACAGCCGGTACCCCGCGCCGATGACCGTCTCGATCAGCGGCGGCTCGCCGAGCTTGCGACGAAGCCGCGCGACGGTCACCGCGACGGTGTTGCTGAACGGATCGAGGTGGGCGTCCCAGACGTGTTCGATCAGCTCCTCGGCACTGACCACGGCACCGTTGGCGGCGACCAGGCGCTCCAGGATGCCGAACTCCTTGCGCGTCAACGGAAGTGGCAGCCCGGCGCGGACGGCCCGATAGCGGGCCCGGTCGACGACGAGGTCGCCGCGCCGGACGGCCGGCGGGGCCGACGGTTCGCGGCGGGCCAGCGCGCGGATACGCGCCACGAGCTCGTGGAACGCGAACGGCTTGCCGAGATAGTCGTCAGCGCCGAGTTCGAGCCCGTCGACCCGATCGTCCACGTCGGCGGCGGCAGTGAGCATCAGGATGCGGGTGCGCGGCCCGTCGCGGACGAGGGAGCGGCAGACGCTGTCGCCGTGCACGCGGGGCAGATCCCGGTCGAGCACGAGCACGTCGTAGTCGACGTCCGCGACGGCGTCGAGGCAAGCGGCGCCGTCGTGCACGACGTCGACCGCCATGCCTGCGTCGCGCAGCCCTTCGGCGATACGCGCGGCGAGCGTGACGTGATCCTCGGCCACGAGCACTCGCACCCGCTAATGGTGCGCCCTCGCGGATGACATCGGGCTAACGAACTGCGTCGGGCTGCTGTCATGCCCGACGGCGTAGACCTGCTTTTGCCGCGACGACCGGAGCGATCCGGCGTCGCGGACCACCAAGACGGAGGGCAGCGATGAAGATCACCGCATGGGCGGCCGCGGCCACGATGCTCGCCGCGGTAGCCGCGTGCAGCGCGTCCCACCACCGCGGAGGGGTGCCGAGTCTGTCCGGGTCCGGCAGCGCATCCGCGGGCGCTCACAACGCCGGCCAAGCCGCAACGCGGCATGCGGCCGCGCAGTGCGTCCGCACCCACGGCGTGCCGTCGTACCAGGACCCGGTGGTCACCGCCGACGGGCACGTCTACACCGACATGCGCAGCCTCCATCGCCTGAGCGCCGCGCAGTTCAACGTGATCAGCCGGGCGTGTGGCAGCCAGCTCACCGCCGCCGGGTTCGCGCTCAAGGACGAGCCGCCCGCCCCGCCGCAATTGGTGCAAGCGGGCGTCCGGACGGCGCAATGTCTGCGCGCGCACGGCTTGCCGAACTACCGCGACCCCACCAGCTCGACGCCGTTTGCACCCGGGCACGGCTTCGACATGACGCCCGACGAACTGACCAATAACGGCGCACTCGGCAAGGGGGACCCGTTCGCGCAGCGCGCTTTCAACGCCTGCCGCCACGAGCAGTACGCCGAGATCGCCGCATCCACCCTGCAGAGCCTCGCCCATGACTAGGAGGCCGGCCATGAAGATCACCACCTGGCTCGCCGCAGCCGCGACGTTCGCCGCGCTCGCCGGCTGCGGTTCGTCCCATCACAACGCAGGAGTGCCGAGCCTGCCTGGAGCCGGAGGCGGCAGTGCCACCGGCTCCGGTGGCGGCGCTCCGAGCACCGGCGCCAGCAAGAGCGCGATGTCACGTCCCCGGGTGGGGTACAGCGCAACCCGGGTGGCGCAGCTACACGCGGCAGCGCAGTGCATCCGTACACACGGCGTGCCGTCCTATCAGGACCCGGTACTCACCTCGGACGGCTACGTCTTCACCGATTCGCGCAGCATCCAAGACATCGGCCAGCACCAGTCGCAATCGCAACAGGACGCCATGCTGAACGCGATCCGTCAGGCCTGCGGCGCGCTGTTCACCGCAGCCGGCTTGCAACCCGACGACGAGTCGCCCGCGCCGCCGGCGCTCGTGCAGGCAGGCGTTCGGGCAGCGCGCTGCATGCGTGCGAACGGGCTGCCGAACTACCGCGATCCGACCAGCCAGTCGGAGTTCACGCCCGGTCACGGATTCGGAATGACCGCCGACGAGTTGCCCAACCACGGCGCACTCGGCAAGACCGATCCGGCCGTCCAGCGCGCCTTCTCCGGGTGCCGCTCGCTGCTCGACGCCGAGATCGCCGCCTCGACGCTACAGAGCCTCGGCCATGACTAGATGGACAGCCATCGGTGCGGTCGCGGTACTCGTTGCAGGTGCCGGCGGTGCATGGTGGTGGTCCGGGCACCGCCACCAACACGACGCGGCAACGACGTCCACGACGACGGCTACCGCCACGGTGGTGCGGACGGACCTGTCCAGCATCACGCAGCTGTCGGGCACCCTGGGCTACGCCGGCTCGTATTCGGTGGCGGCGCAGGGTCAGGGCGGGACCGTCACCGCGCTGCCCCAGCCCGGGCAGGTGCTGCGACGCGGCCAGGTCGCCTATGAGCTGGACGGCGCGCCGGTGTATCTGTTTTACGGCGCACGCCCCGAATGGCGCACCCTGGCGCTCGGCGTCACCGCCGGCCCGGACGTCCGGGAGCTCGAGCAGAACCTCACCGCGCTGGGCTATGCGGACGCGCAGGACCTAACTGTCGACGACACGTTCACCTATGCGACGTACCTGGCGGTACAGCGTTGGCAGACGGGCACCGGGCAGACCGTCACCGGGCAGGTCGCGCTCGGCGCGGTGACCTACCAGGCGGGCCCGCTGCGTGTCGTCACCGTCAGCGCCATATTGGGCGCGCCGCCACAACCCGGCGAGCCGGTGCTGACCGCGACGTCGACCACGCCTGTCGTCACCGTCCAGGTGCCGTCGACGCAGACCTTCCTCGTACACGCCCGCGATGCGGTCACTGTCACCCTCCCTGACGGCAGCACGACGCCGGGACGCGTCGAGTCGATCTCGTCGGTCGCAACAGGCGGCGCGAATTCGAGCAATCAGTCTCAGGGCCAACCGCAGGGGCCGTCGCAGGGGCAGGGGTCCGATTCGCAGCAGCAGGCGAGCGTGTCCGCCCTGGTGCGGCTGACCCGCCCCGCAGCGGCCGCACATCTCGACCAGGCACCTGTGACCGTCAACGTCACTGACCATTCGGTGCACGGCGTGCTCGCGGTGCCGATCACCGCACTTGTCGCGCTGGCGGGCGGCGGCTACGGCGTCTGGGTCGACGGTGCGGACGCGCCCACCAGCCGGCACCTCGTCGGCGTCACCCAAGGGCTGTTCGCGACGACTCTCGTACAGGTCACGGCGCCCGGCCTGCACGTCGGCGACAAGGTGGAGGTGCCGCAACAGTGAGCACGGTGCTGGAGTTGCGCGGCGTCAGCAAGTCCTACCCGCCGCCCACAGCCGTCACGGCGCTGCGCGACGTCGACCTGCGCGTCCGCATCGGCGAGACCGTTGCGATCACCGGGCCGTCCGGCTCGGGCAAGTCCACCATGCTGAACCTGCTGGGCACGCTCGAACGCCCCACCAGCGGCGTCATCCGCGTCGCGGGCGCCGACACGTCCACCATGACTGACCGGCAACTGTCCGGCATTCGGGCCACCCGGATCGGCTTTGTGTTCCAGCAGTTCCACCTGCTGGAACACCTCAGCGTCCTGGACAACGTGGCTACCGGGCTGCTCTATCGCGGCCTGGACGCACGTCGTCGCCGCGCCGCCGCGGCGATCGCGATCGACCAGGTCGGGCTCGGGGCGCGCGGCCGCCACCGGCCGGCGCAGCTCTCCGGTGGCGAACGCCAGCGCGCAGCCATTGCTCGCGCCGTGGCGGGCCGGCCCGCCGTCGTGCTCGCCGACGAACCCACCGGCAACCTCGACACCATCACCGGGGGTGAGATCGTGGCGCTCCTCGCGGGACTTGCCTCGCCTGACACCACGGTCCTCGTCATCACGCACGACCCGTCGATCGCCGCCCGCATGCAGCGACAGGTGGCACTGCGCGACGGGCGGATCGTCCACGACTCGGACCCCTCATGAGCGCGCCGCGAGGCAGACTGCGCCTCGCCGATGGGCTGGCACTCGGCATCGTGGGGCTGCGTGCGCGGCGGATGCGTTCTGCCCTCTCGGCGCTAGGTGTAGCGATCGCGATCGCCGCGCTCGTCGCGGTGCTCGGCATCGCTGCGTCGTCGAAGGCGGACCTGCTCACCCAACTCGGCGAGGAAGGCAACCTGCTCACGGTCGCTGCCGGTCAGACGTTCACCGGCAACCCGACGCCGCTGCC
>JBPYES010000333.1:0-6754 GCA_051984825.1 Jatrophihabitantaceae bacterium | reverse complement strand
GCGCCCGCAGCCGGGGTCAAGGGTCGCGCAGCCACCCGAAGGGCCCCGGCCTTGACCCCGGCGAGGACGACGACACACTCTCGCCGCGGGAACAGCTCCAAGCCCAGGACTTGACAGAGAGGAACCGTTCGGCGCCGAACGCTCCCACGCATCGGCGCACTGTTCATGCGATGGTCCGCATGAACATGCACGACGGGAAACGCACGACTTTCGGCACCCGCGCGCACTCATCGCGGCATGTGCGGGCGTTTGTCCTACACACTCTTTCTGGGTCACGGTGATCGCCGCCGGCCGCGATGCGGCCAAGTTGGCTGCGCTCGCGAACAAGGTCGCCGATCAGGTGCCCGGCGCGATGGTGGAATCACTGGTCCTGGGCCTGGCCGATCTGGCGAGTGTCGGGCGGCTGCCGAGGACGGTGCTGGCGTCAGCGCGGCCATGACACGACCATCGCCCAGATCGCGATCGTCCATGCGCTCGCGCATTCGCCCAACGTCCTGGCAATCCCCGGAACGCGTCCCTGGCGCATCTTGAACAGAACATCACCGCTCGCACGCTCGAGCTGACTGCCGAGGACCTCGCCGACCTTGGCTGAGGCGCCAACCGGTCACACGCCTCCGTACACCCCTGCGGGTGCATCCGGCACCGACCACCTAAGACTGAACTCGAAAGGGAACCGCGCGCTCGTGTTCGCTGCGCCGCGACGATTGGTGGTTCGCCGATCATGGTGGGTCACATCGCCGCATGGCTGCTCTTCGCCGTTCGGTTGATCGCAACCGCGCCCGTTCATCTAGCGTGACTCCGAGCCGTCTGCGCTGATCGGAGGTAGACGTCGTGGCGGGACCACTCGGCGACCGAATCACAGCCGCGAGGTGTCGGCTGCGCGTCGGTCGGCGGCGCGCCGAGGTAGGGCAGGTGGCCCTCCCAGACGGGGAGGCCCAACCAGAACCGGTCGCGCCGCAACGCTCCCACCCACGAGTCCGGAAGTGGCTGCGCAGGATCGGCATCACCGCGCTCGTCACGTTCGTTGTCGCGACCGTCTTCTCTCTGGTCTTCAACGCCGTGACCCAGCCGCCGGCCTACCTGGACCCAGGATTCGGCTCGTACGTCCAGGTCGGCAGCTCCGCCGTGCACTACCAGAGCTGGGGCAGCACCGGCACCCCGATCGTCCTCGTGCCCGGGTTCCTCGAATCGACAACTGCCTTCTCCACCGTCGGCCCACTGCTCGGTGAACACCACCTCGTTTACGCGATCGACCTTCCCGGGTACGGCTACACCCGCTACAGCGGCCCGATGCACCTACACAACGAGGCGGCTCTCGTCGACGGATTCATCACGGCACTGCGCCTGAACAAGCCGACACTCGTCGGCCACTCCCTTGGCGCCGCCGTCATCGGCAGCGTCGCGCTCACCTATCCACAGGACGTCGGAAAGGTCATCTTCGCCGACGGCGACGGCCTCAAGATTAACCTCGGCCCGCGGTGGTTACGCTCACTCATCCTCGCGAGCCCCTACGTGACAACAGTCCTCAGGATCGCCCCGCACCTCACCCTGCTCGACAAATGGCTCTTCCGGCAGGTCTGCGGCCCCCATTGCACCGGCCCGTCGACCGCCCTGCTCAACCAATGGCTGCGGCCCCTGCGCCAACGCTCCGGCGAACACGCACTGCACGAGCTCATGGTCAACGCCGACTACGGCCTGACACCCACGCAAATCTCGGCCATCCCCGTCCCGTCCGCGATCATCTGGGGCAGCGGCGACCAGCAAGGCGGATCGCTCAGCAAAACCATCACCAACCTGCACCAACCGCCGGTACACGTGATCAAAGGGGCGGGCCACGTCACGATGATCGCCGACCCGGAAGCCTTCGCCCAGGCAGTCGAATCCGCGTAGCGCCCTCGCGGCGCGCCGCCTAGACGCGTCCCACGACGATCCGTGCGGCGAGGTCGGAATTCGCCGGACATCGGGGCATGAGCGAGCGCATCTGACGGATTCATCTGCGCGCTCCAACTGGCGGCGGCGTCAGCTCATACCGACGGCTATCGAGCGGGTTACGTCCGTGCACGACGCCCGACATCGGGTTCGCTAGCTGATGCTGCGGGGACGCGGGGCCAAATCCGCGGCACCCGGTGGTACGCAATGGCCAAGCGCACGCAGGCGTGGCCCGCAGATGCTGGGCTGTAGCGACGGAGCCCCGTAAATACGGGCGGTTCAGCGCGTTCGATTCCCGCCACCTCCACGCTAGAGCCCCCGAAATTCGGGGGCTCTATTCATGTCACGATCGCGTGGGAACACCACGGAACAACAGTGGTGGAGTCAGCGCGTGGAACCGGCAGAAAGGCCTGCCGATCTTCGCCCGCGACGTCCCGCTGACCCAGCTGGTACCGGCGGCCGTCGGGATCCTGCTGCGGCTCGGCGACTGGATGCGCCACAACGAGCAAGGCCCCGACCTCGCATGTGCGATCTCGCAGGTCCGGCAAGGGCTGCGGCGCATCCTCGACTCCCGCGAGGAACGTCTGTACGCCGGCCCATGCCGCGCCAGCCTCGGCTACGACCCTGAGATGGGTTACGGCTGCCGCGCGTCGCTGTACCGCCGGTGGGGCGCCGACGACATCGTGTGCGACGGATACGAGCCGGACCGGCGCAAGCTGGGCGGGTTCGGCTGCGGATCGGTGGACCCGGCCGCGGCACGGGCCGAGTTCCTCGTCGAGTCGGTCGGGGAGCATCTCCTGCCGCTGCGGCTGGTGTGGGAGTCGCTGTACGTGCTACTGCCCGGCTGCGAGGTGGCGTGGAAGACCGTTGAGCAGTGGACCAAGGCCCGCGTGTCGGAGGCGGAGGTCGCGCCGAGCACAGGCGGCACGCGGACGCGGATCACGCGCACACCGGCGCGGCTCGAGGTTGCCGGTCGGGACGGGCGTGACCGCCCGCTCTACCGCGGCGCGGACATTCTGCGGCTCGCCCGAGACGGTGAGCAGTGCCGCGGCAGGCGGCGAACCCGCGCCGGCAGGGGCCGCCTAGCGCTTCGCCAACTGCGAGACCGCGGCTCGCACGGCTAGGCGAGAGGCAGCGAGCCCGGGAGTTGCGCACTAGGCGTAGTCAACGCAGCTAAGCCGAGTTACAGTTCGATTGTTCCAGGTCAGCCTTACGGGGGAGAGTGAGCCGATGAAAAAGGGAGAATCGTTCCAGCTCAAATACACCTGGTGGGACACTGGCCGGCCCGGCGCAATGAAATCCACCGGGTTGGGCACGGCGCTAAAGGCGTATGAGAAGAGCAAGGCCGACGCGTTACCGGCGCTGAAGGCTCTGCTCGAGGTGGAAGCGGCCCGCCAGAGGGCCATCGGGATGTGTACCGGTGCGCTATTCCCTGACACCAAGGCGGCGCTCCAGAAGACGGCCGCGATCACCCAGGCAACCCAGAGTCAACTGCTGAGGGTCGACAAACAGATCGCCAGAGTCACGCAGGCGACCACCGACATTAATAAGGGCCTCAAGGGCGTGCCGGCGCAAGTGACTCAGTACAACAACGCTTCGGATACCAAGACTCGGAACGAGCTCGCGACGAAGATCGGCGTCAATGTGCAGTACCTGGCGGATGCCGTGACCCGCGGGAGCACCGCCTCGGATGAGTTGGGCCGATATGAGGTGACGCTGAAGCAGTATCCCGGCGTGTGGGCAAAGGTTAGTGCGGCAAAGGGCAACTTCGATCACGTCGCACAGGACGCGCGCAAGCTCGTCAAGCAGACAAGCAACTTCAGGCGCGGCTAGGGGCCTCAGCCACGCTTCCGCGGCATCTCCTGCCGCTGCGGCTGGTGTGGGAGTCGCTGTACGTGCTGCTGCCCGGCTGCGAGGTTGCGTGGAAGACCGTTGAGCAGTGAACCAAGGCCTGCGTGTCGAAGGCCGAGGTCGCGAGGAGCACGGGCGGCACGCGGACACAGATCCGCGCGACCTCCGCGACAGCCACCCCGCTATCGACCATGCGCCGCGCCTCGGCGGTCTGCCGCTCGGTAGGCGCCGGCGGGCGGCCAGCCGCCAGACCGTTGGCCCTGGGCGCCCTCCCCAGCAGCTCGCCCAAACCTGACATATCACGTCATCAGATCGTGCCGACGGAGTGTCGCAGCAGATACGTGCGATCTTGTCAATGGCGAGTCACAATGGTGTAGGGCTCTGACCGGATTCCCCCCGATGCCGGTCAGGGCCCCTAGTGCTGCGCATCCTCACGCGGTGGGGATCGGCCTCGGCGCGCGAGTACACGCTGCCGTGACGTACCGTCATCGGCATGCGGCGTGCGCTGGTGCTGCTCGCGCCGCGGTGGCTGGCGTTGCATGTCGTGGTCATCGCGGCGTGCGTGACGATGGTTGTGCTCGGACGCTGGCAATGGCACGTGGCCCACGTCCACCACGGCGCGGTCCAGAACTACGCGTACGCCTTTCAGTGGTGGGCCTTCACCGTGTTCGCAGCGTTCATGTGGGTACGGGTTATGCGGGACGCCCTGCACCGCCAACCCGTCCAGCACCCACCTGCGCGCGTCGTGGCAACGCCCGTGACATACCGTCGCTATGTCATGCGCACCGAACGCCCCGACACCACCGACCCCGAGCTCGCCGCGTACAACGCGTACCTCGCCGATCTTGCCGACAGGACCAACGATGACCACTGAGACGCGCGCCCATCGGGGGATGCGCGTGGGCGGCGCACTGCTGCGCTATCGCGTGATGGCGATCTTGACCGGCACAATGCTCGTGCTGCTCGTCTTCGTTGCGGTGCCGCTGCAGATCTGGGCGCATAAGGACGGGCCGGCCGCGGTGATCGGCACCGCCCACGGCTTCCTGTTCATGGTCTACCTCGTCACGGCGCTCGACCTGGGGGTGCGCCGGCGCTGGCATCTCGTCAAGCTAGGTCTGGTGATGATCGCCGGGACCGTGCCGTTCTGCTCCTTCATCGCCGAGCGCAAGATCACCCGGGAGATCCGCGACTCAGCCTGATGCGGACCGGGCTGTGCCCCCGAACGCGGTGACCAGGTCCGCCCGGGCACGCGCCACCCGCGACCGGATCGTGCCCACCGGGCAGCCGCACACGTCGGCAGCCTCGGCGTACGACAATCCCACGAGCTGGGTCAGCACGAACGCCTCGCGCCGTTCAGGGTCCAGCGCGCCGAGCAGAGCCCGCAGGGTTACCGCGTCGGCCGGATCGGCGGCTGCGCGCTCGACCGGAGTCAGCGAACGGGCCCGGACAGCGGCACGCACCGCGTCGGCACACACCCGCCGGGCGATCGACAGCAGCCACGTCCGCGCCGAAGACCGGCCGGCAAAACGATGCAGCGACGCGAACGCCCGGGCGTACGTCTCCTGGGTCAGGTCGTCGGCGGCGTCTCGAGTGGACAGGTGTGCGCACAGTCGCCACACGTCGGTTTGCGTGGCCTGGACGAACGCCGCCGCGGACACCGCGTCGCCTCGGCGGGCGGAAAGCGCTGCCTCGGTGATCGGGTCCAACTCGTCCATCGGAAACTCCTCGGGAACCAGCGCACCGGTTCCGCCGACTACTTCCTGCGTGAAGTGCGATCGGTTCCGCGAAGCCGCGTCGGCGCGCCTGGACGGTGAGCCGATCGGCATCTCGGCAACAGTGCTCGACCACCACCTCACGGGCTGTGTCGATTGTGCCCGATGGCTCGAGGCGGCCACCCGGCTGACCCGGCAGGCGCGCCTCGGAGCTGCCGAGGTGCCTGATCTGTCAGAGCGCATCTTGGCGGGCGCCGCGTTGCCGGCGCGGCGGGTGCTGCGTCGCCGGCGGCTGCTTCGTCTGGCGCTGCTGGTGGTGGGCGCCGTCCAGGTTGGCATCGGGGCGCCGTCCCTGTTCGGCGGCAGCATCGAGCTCGCCATGTCCGTGCACGCTGCGCACGAGAACGCCGCGTGGAATGTCGCACTCGGCGCGGCGTTTCTCGCGACCGCCATGCGCCCCCAGCGCGCCGCTGGGCTGCTACCCGGCCTGGCCGTCTTCGTGGGGGTGCTGGCGGCGCTCAGCGTCCGGGACGTGGCGAGCGGCGCCGTCGCGGTCGGGCGACTGGCAACGCACCTCGGCATCGTCGCCGGGCTGGTGCTCGTGTATGCGCTGGCGCGTGCCGAACGAGCGCTGCCACCCGAGCGCCGTGCCACGCCCGCCGCGGGCGACGAGGAGGACGGGCGCGGCCTGCGGGGGGTCGCGTGAAGAAGCTCCTCGTGGCCGCGGCGTTCGGCCTCGTGCTGCTCGCCGCGCCGTCCGCGTGGGCGCACGCGACCGTCGTCAGCTCAGACCCGGTGGACGGGTCCCGGCTGAAGACTGCGCCGACGCACGTCACGATCACGTTCGACCAGGCCGTGACGCTCAACGCGGAGGGCTACCTGCGCGTCGTCGACCAGACCGGCCGGCGGGTGGACTCGGGGCAGCCGTCGCACCCGAACGGCGTCGGCTCGAAGATCGCCGTGGCCATCAAGTCGGGGCTGGGCGACGGCACCTACACGGCCAGCTTCCGCGTCATTTCGGCAGACGGCCACCCGGTCGCAGGTGCAATCCGCTTTGTCGTCGGCAGCGGGTCCTTGGTCGCGGGCACTGCGCCATCGTCCACTGTGGACGGTGCAACGAGCGTGGTGTTCGACGTCGTGCGCTGGCTGGCGTTCGCCGGCCTGGCTCTGCTCGGCGGCGCATGGCTGCTGCTCACCGTGTGGCCGGAGGGGCGCGACGACCGTCGCGCGCGGGCGCTGGCCTGGGGCGGCTGGGCGATCAC
>JBPYES010000332.1:0-9873 GCA_051984825.1 Jatrophihabitantaceae bacterium | reverse complement strand
ATCAACGTGCCCAGCGTCGTGTTGGACAGCGCGACCCACTTGTAGCGGTCTTCAGCTGCACCCATATTCGTTAGCGTAACTAATCACGCTACCCGCCGGCGCATCACACCGGGATGATCGGTGCGCTAGTGGTAACCCGGGCGCAGGCCGTTACTTGCCACGTCGCACTCCTTGCGCTGGCATGCGGAAACGTTTCAACGGTGTTGCTTCAGAGTTGACTCGCCGCAGCGAGATGAGTCAAGAACTTTGACCGGGTTCGGCCAGCAACGCTCCACCTGTGGCCGATGCCGGACATGCCGTTGACTTGCGGCGCTGCAATGTAGATCGTTTACGCACGTCGATGCGGGTGCATCGCGGAACTACGCCGTGAAGCCTTTGACGAAAGGTCAAGCATGTCTCCCCCGCAATTGACAGATCAGGAACTCCGGCTCCTCGCATTGCTGGCCAACGGCTTGTCCACGGATGCCGTAGCGCGCCAGCTCGGACTTACGGAACGCACCACCCGACGCCGCGTTCGACTCGTCTGCGACCGCATCGGCGTAGAGAAACCAATCCAGGCGGTTGTGTGGGCGGCGAGGAGCGGCGTTCTCCAAAGTCCGGCGTGAGCCAACCCCCAGGGTCTCCTTTTGAAATAACACTGGCCGCATTCGGTCAGATTCATTGCGTGGCGACCCAATTCTGTATAGGTTCCGAAACGTTTCAGCCGCCGTGCGCCTCGAGGAGGGCTACGATGTCGCATTTCCGGGTGGTTCAACGCCGGACTGTCCGACGGTCCGCGGTTGTACTCGCTGCAGTGGCGGTAATGATCGCCTGGTTCGTCGTGGACACGTCCGCGGCGGTGGCGAGCCCGGCCGGGCCGGGCGCGCCGAATCCAGGTGGTCCCGGGTCCCTGGCGTTTCCGCAGCTGTCGCCCGGGACGTTCGGGACCCCTCCGGCCGCGACGCGGGTGAAGTTCCGCTGGTGGCAACCGGTCGCCTACACCAATGACGCGGAGGTTCAGCGTGAGGTCAAGGCGATGGCCGGCAACTTCGGCGGCGGCTTCGAGCAGAACGGCTTCCCGGTGGGCATGAATTGCGGCGGCTGCACGTCACAGTTCACGACGTACGCGGCAAGCCGAGAGTTCGGTCAGCAGTACGGCTGGGGTAGCGCGCTGTGGTCACACCGCACCGAGGTGTACCAGACAGCCGCGGCGCAGAACGTCGTGATCGGCGACATGAATGAGGGCTCGCGGTGGAACAACACGGTGCCGACGGTCTATAGCCCGAATCAGGATACGGTTGCGCAGGCGCTGTCCTACGGCGTGCAGCAGTACCAGCCGGGCCAGAACCCGAGCGGCGAACTGCCCGTGGTGACCTCGCCCGCGCTCGGCGGCGGCAGCACCAAGCTGACCGTGCAGGCGAACCCCGGCGATTCCAATATCCAGGTACAGAGCGTCGGCATGTTGCTCGCCGGAGACCAGATCACGCTGGGCCGCGGCACGGCCGCGGAGACTGCGACCATCAAGGATGTCGGCACGGCGTCACCCGCGGTGCCGTTGTCCCAAGCCGCAGGCGCGGGCGCAACCATCGTGCACGTCGCCCCGGCGAACACGACGACCGGAGTCCCCGGCACCACTCAGCCCGCGTCGCAGTTCGTGCCGGGCGAGAACGTCACGATCGGCACGGGCGCAAGTGCCGAGCAGGACGTGATCGCCAGCATCGGTACCTACGATGTGGCGACCACGCCGACGACGCTGGTGCTACCGCCCGGCGCCTCCGGTACGGTCGCCGCCCCGGCGGGCGCGACCAACGTCGACGTAGCCAGCACCACCAACTTCCTCAAGGGCGACACGATCACCGTCGGCACGGGCGCGCAGGCCGAGTCGCGCACGATCACCAGCGTCGGTGGCAGCGGCAGAGGCACCACGCTGGCCGCGGCATCGAGCGCCGGCGACCTGCAGCTCAGCGTTGCCAGCGGCAGCGGGTTCTCGGCGGGGCAGTACATCACCATCGGCCAAGGCGCGAGCCAGGACGTCGACCGGATCGCCACGATCAGCGGCACGACCTTCACGCTTTACAGCCACCTGCAGCACGCCCACTCCCCCAGCGACCCGGTGGCGTTGCGGTCCATCGGCGTCACCTTCGCGCCGGCCCTGAGCAGCGACCACAACGTCGGTGAGGGCGCGATCGACACCGGCACCGGCATCACGCTGCGGACCCCGTTGGCGAGCGCACATCCCGCCGCGGACAACTTCATCGCCCCGGGTACGGGCGTCACACTCACCACCCCACTTACGAAGACGCATCACGCCGGTACGAACGACGCCGCTGCGACCACACTCGCGACGGCAGCCGCCGCAGGTGCGGCGACCCTGAAGGTCGGGAGCGTCACCAACCTCGCGGCCGGCGACACACTCACGGTCGGGCGGCCCGGCTACACCGAGACCGTCACGATCGTGAGCGTTGGAACGGCCGGCGCTAACGGCACCGGTGTCACGGTCACCCCGGCCGTGACGCGATCCCACTACAACGCGGACCCCGTGGTGGACGACACGAACGTCAACGTGATGAACCCGAGCGGCGGCGTCTCGGACATCGAAAAGGAGTCACTCGTCGAGACCGAGCTCGTCCAGTGCCTGCCCGCGAACGTGACGGACGGAATCGTCGCGCAGAACACGACATTGTCGGCCGCAGTCTCGGCGGGCGCGACCACAATCACTGTCGGCAGCGCCTCGACGCTCGCCGTCGGCGATCAGATCACAGTGGGCGCAGGATCGAGCGCAGAGACCAGAACCATCAGTGCGATCAGCGGCACGACGATCACGCTGAGCAGCCCGCTCAACAATGCGCACCCGGCCGGTGAACCCGTTTGGGACACGTGCAGTTCCAACCCGACGGGCGGCACCAGGCAACTCGACCCGACGTCCGTCGTCGACGTCAGCAACCAGGTCACGCCGAACGCGCTCAACTTCACGGAAGGCACGCTGAACTACTCAGGAACGCTGCCTACTGGAAACGGGCAGCCCTGGGAGCTGATCGACTTCTACCAGGACGGCATCATCCAGAACCTCAACGGTGCCACGTCGAGCACGCCGAATCAGTGGCTCGGCCACCTGAGTTCCACGAGCGCGCAGGCGATGGCCGGCTACTTCGACAACAACGTTCTCAACGACCCCGCCACCCAGGCAGCGATCGCCTACCAGGACACGCACAGCGGCACGCCGGCGGTGTTCGAGGACTCCCTGGAGAACACCAGCAACCTCAACTGGGTGCCGGACATGGTCTCCTCCTGGCAGGACGACCTGGGCTACAGCCCGACGAAGCTACTGCCCGCACTCGCCGCGACGGGCAGGAACGCCACGTCCACACCGGTGTTCGACTTCCCGCAAACCGACGGGCAGGGCGCCACCCTGGGCTGGCGCGTCCGCGACGACTACGGCCAGATGTGGAACGACCTGTACATCAACCGGTATGTGAAGACGCTGGTTGACTGGGCCGCCTCGCGTGGCCTGGCGGCGCGGTTCCAGGCGTACGGCGACCCGATCGATCCGGGCGAGGCCGCAGCCAACATCGGCATCCCCGAGACCGAGCACCTGGAGACGGTCGGCAACGACGAGACCCAGCAGTTCAAGGCCGTCGCCTCCGGCACCTACCAGACGGCCACCCCGCACTTCCTGTCCGACGAGTGCTGCGAGGCGAACGGGCAGGCGTGGGCGGACCCGTTCGGCGTCAACGGGACCGGCAACGGCACGTCCCCGGACGCGACCATGGCCAACGCGCAGTCGGTGTACGCCGACGAGGCAGGTGGCGACAGTCAGATCATCTACCACGGCTGGCCGTACACGATCGGTTCGGCGGGTTCGCCCGCGCTTTGGCCAGGCAACACCTACGGCGGCGATACAAGCTTCGCCGCGGGCAACGGGCCCAACCAGCCGCAGTTCGCCGACGACCGCAACAACAACGAAGCCGTCGCCCGGCACGGATTGGTGTTGCGCCAAGGCGATGCGAGCTTCGACGTGGCTGTCTTCCACGAGGACTACGGGCTGACCGGCCAGGGTCAAGACAACCTGACCAACGGCTGGAACATGGGCACCATGACCTCGAACGGCACCACCACGCGCCCGACCTCCGGCAAGGTCCTGCGCAGTTCGTCGTCGCTGTCGCAGGCCGGATACCTGTACGGGTACGTGAGTCCGGCGTTCTTCCGGTATTCGACGGCCACGTTCGCAACCGATCCCAAGGACGCGGCCGGCGGCAAGCGGGTGCTCTTCCCCGGACATGGCGACTACAGCTCACTGGTGCTCTACGACCAGTCGGTCATGCCCGTCGACGTGGCGCAGAAGATCGCCTCCCTCGCCCAGCAAGGCCTGCCGGTCGTCATCGTCGGCCAGGTGCCCAACGCGGCACCGAACGCCTCGGGCGGCACGCTGGACGGAATGCAGGCAGCCGACGCGCAGGTCCAGGCGGCGATGGCCAAGGTCGTCGCGGCGCCCAACACCAAGATCGTCGCGGACGCCACGGCCACCGGCTCGCAATCCTCCGACGCCAACGCGCCCGCTGCGCTGGCCTCCCTCGGCATCACTGCGGCGACGCAGATGAACACTCCGTCGACGGTCAACGCCTCCGGCGTTGCCACGCCGGTGCAGGGGATTCGCCGACACGACCAAAACCTGGACTACTACCAGCTGTACAACGCGAGCGCGACCACGACGGCGCGGCCCTCGATCACATTCACCGGCAACGGCATTCCGTACCTGCTGGACGCCTGGACCGGCAAGATCACGCCGATCGCCAATTACCAGTCGAGTGGGGGCCGCGTGACGCTGTCGCTGCGCATCGCCCCTGGTAACGCGGCAATCGTCGCGATAACGCCGAGCAACGACGTCTTCAAAGCCAAGCCACCGAACGAAGGCGTCCATGCCACCGACACCACCGCGAACGCCACCGGCGAAGGAATCGACAACGTCATCTACGACAGCTCAGGCAACCTGGTCGCCCGCGCCGCCACCACCGGGACGTACGACACCACGCTGAGCAACGGCACGACGGTCAGCAGCGACATCAGCGTCCCGACCATCGATGCAAGCTCGACAGTCTCGGTCATCGGCGGCGTGCCCACGCTGACCAACTGGCAATTGTCCGTCGACAGCTGGACGCAAACCCCGTCCGGTGACCCGACGCAGACGTTGCACACGCCGATCCCGGCGAGCGGCACGTTCTCGGTGTCGCCGCTCAGCAGTGCGACCAACGGGGCGCTGCCGTCCTGGACCGCGGTTACACCGCAGAACATTCCGGGCCTCGATCCGGCGAACAACCTGACCAATGTCGCCGGAGTCGGCTCCTACACCACGACGTTCACGCTGCCCTCCGACTGGTCGACAAGCACCGCAGGGGCCTACCTGAACGTCGGCGCGGCCGTCGATACCGTCGACATCTGGGTCAACGGCAAGGCAGTGTCCACAGTGGACGAGAACGATCGCAACCAGGTCGACATCGGCCCGTACCTGCAGGCCGGCTCGAACACATTGAAGATCAGCGTGGCAACGCCGCTCCGCAACGCGGTAGCCGTCGCCCCGGCGACCCCGGACACCGGCCAGGTAGCCAATTCCTCCGAGACGATCGGAGCCCTGCAAGGAGGAAACAAGATCGCCAACACCGGCCTGATCGGCCCCGTGACGCTGACGCCGTATGGTCAATCGGCACCGCTCAAGTAGCACGATCCGCGCGCACGACCCGGCCGCCGGGGGTATCCGCTCCCGGCGGCCAGGCCACCCGCAGTTGCGGCTACTCCGCACGTTGGCCGTGGTCGCGGGCGTGGTGATCGCCGGGAGCCTTGCCGCGTGCGCGAAGTCAGACCCGCCGGCCATCTCGACGGTCGTCGACCGCGACAACACCATCTGCGGGACCTACGCCAAGCGCATCGACGGTATCGCCGCACCGGCATTCGACCCTGCGAAGGCCGCCCGCAAGGACCTACCGGCCGCCGCACATTACCTCGACCAGGTCGTACCGCTCACGCAAGCCCAGCAGCGCGAGATCAATGCCGTCGGCGCGCCCGGCACATCAAGAGACCTGTACGCCAGCATGCTCGATGCCCTCGGCGCAGTCGTCCGCGACGAACAGGCAGCACGAACCGCTGCCCACTCCGGTGACCTGCACGCATTCCAAACCGCCTACCGCGCCGACACGGCCGACTCGACACACCTGTCCGGCGTAGCCCAGCAGCTTGGCCTCACGGCGTGCCTTGCAGCCTGATGGGGACGGCCGCAGCCGGCTAGGCAGTCGTCACGGATCCGGGTGGCGGTATTTGGCCTGGGCCGCTGTGTTCGCACGCGGTTTCGCTCGGCCCGGCTCGCGGCGGTGCGAGCGGTGGCGGGTCAAGGAAGGACGGCTGGCTGAGGTCAAGGAAGTCGAGCAGATCGGTGGCTGCCGCGTCGCGGTGGCTGAGCGCAGGCAGATTCCATTTGCGTTCGAGCATGGCCAGGATCGAGGTGTGGTCGTGTAGCACGCTGGTCACGTGATTGCGGCGACTCCACGGGGAAATGACGACGGCCGGGACTCGGAAGCCGTACCGGGCAAAGCCGTCGTAGTGGGGAGCGCGAGGTAGCGGTGCTATCGGGTCGGGTGGCACGGCGACCGGTGGCGGTACGTGGTCGTAGTAGCCACCGCCCTCGTCGAAGTTCCAGACGAGAAGGGTCCGCGGCCAGGCCGGGGACCGCAGGACGGCGTCGACGACGGAGGCAGCGAAGACCTCACCGCGCACGATGTTCTGGGGGTTCTCTTCTGAGCTGAAATTGAAATCGGGGTCGATGATCGCGAATGCGGGAAAGTTGCCGGACTGCGCGTCGGCAAAGAATTGGTCGATCGGGACGACCTTGGCGTGGTCCTGGAGCTCCTCCCGCGGGAAGAGCGCCGTGGTGGGCGGGAAGCTGGAGTAGTAATTCCGCCACGGGATGCCGTGCCGGTCGAGATGGTCGAGAATTGTCCCGTGCGGAGCCGGCAGTAGGTCTTGTACCAGCTTGTCGTTCACCATGCCGACGGAGGTGGCGGCGAGCAGGTATCGGCGATTCGGTTGAGTTTGACCGAGCAGGGAACCGAACCAACGATCGGCGAGTGGAAACGTGCTCGCCAGCGAATAGGCCCAGGGCAGGTCCTCACCCGTCCAGTAGCCCATGGCGACCGGGCCACTCGTGGACTTGACGAAGCCGTCGTTGCGCCCGTCGTTGAACTGGATGTGCGACTGGGTCCACTCCTGCCAAGGCTTGCCGGTGAGTTGGCAGGTCGTTGGCATCCGGAACGCGTGCTGTGTGGCGCCGTCGGGGGTGGGATTGGTTGCTGTGGGCCGGCCATCAGGGCCTACTGCGAAACCGTCTCCCCGCGGATGTTTGCCTGGGCCACGGCCCAGCATGCCGAGATAGTTGTCATAGGAGTGGTTCTCCATCATGAGAACCAGAATGTGGTCAATCTCCGGAAGATTGTCGCTGCCTTCCGGACGATCAGGGAATGGACGCTGCCCCACTCCGCGGTGGCTGGGCCCTGTGGCATGTGTGGCCACGGCTTCAACGACTCCGCGATTTGGTCGGGTAGTCGCTCGCCCGGAAGCACCCGTGCACGTGGTCGTTGATCACGCCGACGTTTTGCATGAATGCGTACACACTCGTGGGGCCGACGAAGCGGTACCCCTGCACCTTCAGCTGCTTCGCGAAGGCCTCCGCCTGCGGGGTCGTGGTGGGTAGGTCGGCGACTGATCGTGGCGCCCGCTTGCGGGTGACCTCGTAGGACTTCGCGAGCGCCGCGAGGCTCGGTGACGCAGACATCATCGCCCGGGCGTTGTCGACGGTGGCCTGGATTTTGGCACGGTTACGGATGATCGAGGCGTCCTGTACCAGCCGATTGACGTCTTGCTCGGTCATCGCCGCGACCTTCGCGACGACGAAGTCCAGAAATGCGTTCTGGAATCCATCCCGTTTCCCGAACACGATCGACCAGCTCAGCCCGACCTGGAACACGCCCAACGTGAGCGCCTCGAACATTGCGGACTCATCGTAGGTGCGGGTACCCCAGACCTCATCGTGGTACCGGACGGAGGCGGTATCACCCGCACCCACCCAAGGGCAGCGTGGCTTCCCGTCGTGCCCGATGATCACATCGCTGCTCATCCGGCCTCCAGCGTCGCGCTTGGAACCTAGCATCGACCGTTGACGCCGGCCGTGGCATCACCCGAACAGGTGAGTTCTTGGGTACAGGTAGCCGATCGCGGCGTCTCCCCTAGTGGACGTCGCCGAACGTTTTGATCATCGTGCCGGTATAGGTGCAGCCGTCCTCGTTCTGTTTGTCCTGCCAGTCCTTGAAGTTCGCGAGCTGCTGCTGGTTCACCGGATGCGTGAACGACACCGACGCCGTGTGCCCGTAATCGACTTTGACGTCCTGCTTGGTCGAAGAGATCGGCCGCTGACCCAGTTGCGGCCACGTCATGGTTACCGTGACCGTGATGCCGATGTTGCCGGTGTTTTTAACATCGACGTGGCCGACCAGGTCTGCTGCATGGGCCTGGCTGGAATTGGGCACGCTGGCGTGGGAGCAGGTGCCGCTGACCCTGGCGTAGGGCACGGCGCCGCTCGGCATAGCAGCAGTGATGTTGTTGCCGAGCGGCACGCCGCTGCGCTTGCTGTTGTGGTTACCGGTCACAGCGGCCCAGAGCAGGGCGGCGACGAATGCCACCCCGAGGATGACAAAGAATGAGCGAAACGGGCGGCGGGCCTCGGTTGCCATGGAGGTCCCTCCTTCACGCCGAGGGTAAGGCGTGGCGGCGGCCCGTTCCAGGTCCTTCAACCGCTAGGCGTCGTGTGGCACATCGCCCAGTTGCGTTGCGCGCCATGGCTGGTCTGCGTAGTGCAGGTCGTCCTGGTAATCACCGAAACCGTGTCAATAGCCGCCCGAGGCGTGCCAGGGTTGCACCGATCGTGTCGCACACATCCGGCGTCGTGGGGTCCGCGGCCGCCGGTTCAGCTCCGCGGCGCGGTCACAGGGTCGTCTAGCCGGACGGGGTCAGCACGACCGGCCCGACGAGACCGTAGTTCTGGATCAGTCCACGCGCGGCGACGCTGGAGTCGAGCTGGTAGAGCCTGTTGTTGAGCGTCGTCGCGACGCGGACGGTCAGGTCATTCGTTCCGGCATGGAGGTAGTCCCCGAGGTCTGCTGTTGCGCTGATCTGGTCCGCCGGTACCGCGTGCCCGTTGACCGCGATGTCGAAGCTGTCAGTCACTTGGCCGAGGCTCAATACGGCGCCGTTTCTCGAGTCCCAGTTCTGCGGGAGCGTAAACGTCGTGTGGTACGTGCCGATACCAGATGCGTTCTTCAGCGCTGGGATGTCGGGCCACGCGGCCAAACCGTTGAGGTCCACCGAGACCGGAACCTTGGTTGTCTCGGTGCCGGCGGGACCCGTGGTGCCGTACGGGTTTGTCGGCTGCCAATCCTCGGCATCCAGGTGCCACGCGGCCTTGGTCAGGTCGATAGGCGCCGCGACGTTCTCGATCTTCGGGGTCGCTGACTTGGGCATCGCGCCGAATCGGTCTTGCTGCTGGCTGAGCGCAATGACGGTTGAGTCGTCTCGCGCCAGGCGGACGTGCACGGTGACGGTAGCCCCGTGCCGGGAGAAGTCGCTGATCGGCGTGATCTTGCCGGAGAACGCGTCGAGCGTGTACGGCGTGCCCTTGCCTTCGACAGTCACAGTCGTGTCGACCGCGTTTCCGGTCGCCATGCACGGGTTGTTGACGCCACCTGTGGTGCGGCAGGCGGAGGGCTCCTCGTAGAGATTGCTGGGGTTGTCGCCGTAAACGCCGGTGTTACCCGGCCAGGTGTCGACGCCCTCGTTGTACAGCCAGTAGTAGTCGGT
>JBPYES010000331.1:0-6152 GCA_051984825.1 Jatrophihabitantaceae bacterium | reverse complement strand
GAGTGATCCTCATGATCGTCGGCGTCATCGGGTTGATTCTCTCGATCATGCTGCTGACCATGCGTCGGCGTACGGACGTCTACCACCACGACAACGCCTACATCGACGAGCCAGGGCCGCCGCCGCCGCCCACGCGTCGCTATTACCGGTGACACGGAAGCACGGTCCAGGCAAGAAGCAGCACCGACAGATCCGATAGCTCTTTGACAGCGCGCGCGCCGCGTCCGGCATAGACCGTGACGCGGCGTTCGCGCGGCTGCGTCATCCCGGTGTCGAGACCCGGCGCAGCTAGCTGTGCCCGTTTGCGCGCCCCGCATGTGACTCCGCCTCGAGACGCTCGGCGACGGTGGGGTAGTGGTACTCGAAGGCGGGGCGCTCCGAACGGATGCGTGGCATGTGCTCGAAGTTGTGCCGGGGCGGCGGCGACGACGTCGCCCATTCCAGGGAGTTGCCGAAGCCCCAGGGGTCCTCGGCGGTGACGATCTCGCCGTAGCGATAGGACCTGTACATGTTGTAGAGGAACGGCAGCATCGACGAGCCGAGGATGAATGCACCGATCGTCGAGACAGTGTTCAGCGTGGTGAACCCGTCACTCGGTAGGTAGTCGGCGTAGCGGCGCGGCATACCCTCGGCGCCGAGCCAGTGCTGGACCAGGAACGTGGTGTGGAAGCCGACGAACGTCAGCCAGAAGTGCAGCTTGCCGAGTTTCTCGTCGAGGTACCGGCCCACGAACTTCGGGAACCAGAAGTAGATGCCGCCGAACACGGCGAAGACGATCGTGCCGAACAACACGTAATGGAAGTGGGCCACCACGAAGTACGTGTCGGCCACGTGGAAGTCGATCGGTGGCGAGGCCAGGATGATGCCGGACAGCCCGCCGAACAAGAACGTCACCAGGAAGCCGACGCTCCACAGCATTCGTGTCTCGAACGTGATCGAGCCGCGCCACATGGTGCCTATCCAGTTGAAGAACTTCACCCCGGTGGGCACCGCGATGAGGAACGTCATCAGCGAGAAGAACGGCAGCAGCACCGCGCCGGTGGTGAACATGTGGTGCGCCCACACCGTCATGGACAGCCCCATGATCGAGAACGTCGCAAGGATCATGCCCTTGTAGCCGAACATCGGCTTGCGGCTGAACACCGGAATGATCTCGGTGATAATGCCGAAGAACGGCAACGCGACGATGTACACCTCGGGGTGGCCGAAGAACCAGAACAGGTGCTGCCACAGGATCGCCCCGCCGTTGGACGCCTCGAACACCTGCGCATGCATGTGCCGGTCGACCCAGAGCACGAGCAAGGCGGAGGTCAGGATCGGGAAAGCCAGCAAAACCATGACGCTGGTCGCGAGGATGTTCCAGGTGAAGATCGGCATCCGGAACAGCGTCATGCCGGGTGCGCGCAGCGTGATGACGGTGGTCACATGTTGACTGCACCGAGGATCGTGCCGAGTCCTGCCAGCACCAGGCCCATGATCCACAAGTCGCCGCCGACGCCCGGCGAGTTCGCGTCGCTGGTCAGCGGGGAGTAGGCGTACCAGCCGAAGTCGGCCGCGCCGCCAGGCACGATGAACCCGGACAGCACCATGAGTCCGCCGAAGAGGAACAGCCAGAACGAAAGGGCGTTCAGCCGCGGGAAGGCGACATCTGGTGAGCCGATCTGCAGCGGCAGCACGAAGTTCGCGAACGCGAAGACCATCGGCGTCGCGAACAGCAACAGCATGATCGTGCCGTGCTCGGTGAACAGCTGGTTGTACTGCTCCGGCGACAGGAATTGCATGCCGGGGCGCGCCAGCTCGGCGCGCATCAGCATCGCCATCAGGCCGCCGACCATGAAGAAACCCAGGGACGCGACGAGGTACAGCCGGGCGATGATCTTGTGATCGGTGGTGCGCAGCAGTTGGAGGAACCAGGCGCCCTTCGCGTCACGCTGCACCGGCCCACGCGCGATCGGCGTCGGGCTCAGCTCGACGGCGGGACGGTCCTGAGTGGCCGTCACTGTGGGATCTGCATACGTGGCATGGCGGCTCCCGCGCTTGCGGGTCGGCTGCTCATTCAGCCCACGTCAAGCACGCTAGCGCAGATCTCGCCGTGCGCAAGGATGCACCGATCCCCCCTTGCGGTGATGCCAGGTTCGGCGCAGGCTGAAGTGACAAGACCTGGATAGCCCAGAGGATCGCCGCTCCTCATCAGCCAAGAGGATCGCCGCAATGTACCGTCCCCTTCTGCCTGCGTACCAGCGCCCCGTCGTACCTCACCATCGCTTGGAGCTACACAACATTGAGATAGATCAGACGGCAGCAGCCTTGCACCGCTGCGGCACGACCCACCTGCCCACCGGCCGCGTCTGCATGCTCCCCGAGCGGCACCCGGGTGGGTGCCAGTTCACCGAACGGCCGCGCAAGCCGTCGTCCTGACGCGTTGTCGCTGCGGGCGCGGATACTGCGGGCATGGCGTACAACGAGCAGCTCGCCGACCGCATCCGCGGGCAACTTGCGGGCGAGGCTGGTTTGACCGAAAAGCGGATGTTCGGCGGCCTTGCGTTCCTGATCAACGGGAACATGGCCGTTAGCGCGAGCGGCCAGGGCGGCCTGTTGTTGCGCGTCGAACCCGCTCAGACCGAGCAGCTGGCCGGAGAGCCGCACGCCCGGCCGTTCGTCATGCGCGGCCGGGAAATGGACGGCTGGCTACGCGTTGACACGGACTCACTGGACAGCGACGCCGACTTCGCTCAATGGGTAGGCCGCGGCGTCGCCTACGCCCGCACCCTCCCCCCAAAGTGATCGCCTCGACCACAACAACAAGAGGCGACAACCGCTGACCCAAGCACGTGGCGATGAGCGCTCGCGCGAAGAGCCCCGCCGCCGCGACGCGGCCCGCGCCGAAGGCGCGGAGCCGAGCCGAGATGCACCCTCGTGGTGCAGACTCGGATGGCGCAGGCGGGATTTAGCGGTAGGCGCGGACGTCGGCCACGCTCCACCAGTCCGAGGCGGACGCGGTGAGCGTGACGCGGACATACCGGACGGGAGCGCCCCTGAGATCGACGGTGGTGAATTCGCCGGTGCCCTGGCCGGCGGTAACGCTCGTCCAATGCGTGCCGTCTCGGCTGGTCGTGACGGCGTACCCGCGCGGGTAGTCGCCCACTGACGCGCCGGTGTCGAAGACGACCTGCCTGGCCGGGAGGGCCGCGCCGAAGTCCACCTGGAGGTACTGCCCGGGAGTCTGAGCTGCACCGGTCGAGTACCGGGTGCTGGCGTCGCCGTCGACGGCATTCGCTGCGACGTCGCCGGAGCAGCATGGGTCACTCGGGCCGGGCGGGTCGGCGGTTGCGGTCCACCCCGACGGTGCGATCTGCCGCAACGCAGTCGTGCCTGGTGGCTGGCCGCGCCAGGTGAACGTCGAGAGGGCGCCGCCGGGCAGCGTGTACGAGAACGACTGGTTTCCCTCGCGTACCGCGAAGGTCTGCGGGTTGTCGTTCTCGTTGTGTGCGACGAGGACCGTGCTGCCGTCCGGGTTGCGGAACGCGACGTCCATGATCTGCCCGTTCCACCCGGTCGTGCCGAAGGAGGTGCTGGCAATACGCACCGCGCCCGGAACGACGAACCGAGCCAGGTGCCCGAGGGTGTAGAACTCGGCGTTGTCTGTGACCGTGTCGCCCGGGCCGACCGTGACGATGCCGGTGCAGGTGCCGCAGCCACCCACGTGCGGCCCGTTGGACGGGTCGAGGGCGAGGTTCCAGTTGATCACCGTCTCCGCCCAGTTGCGGGTGTTGCCGATGATCAAGTTGCGGGCGTGCCACTTGAGGGTGTCGGAGAACGTGTTCGCCGGATCCGAGGACTGGCTGCCCGAGCACTCGGTGAAGTAGATCGGCTTATTGGGGAACTGGTCGTGCAGGGCGCTCATCGCACTCGGGTCGCCGGCGTAGCAGTGGTAGGCAACGCCGTACACCCAGCGCGCGGCCGGGGAGTTGAGCACGTTCTGCGGGTAACTGTTGATGTCCGCGGTCTCGTCGGGCGGGGTCGACGCGACGTCGTTCGGGTGCTCGGACCAGTTGTGGTCGTACGCCAGAATCTTGGTGTGCAGCCCAGCTGTACGAAGCATCGGGCCCAGCTGCTCGATGATCTTTTCTTCCTGCCACGACGGGAGATCGGTGCCGGGGTAGCCGGACGGTGAGCGGTTCTGCGGCTCGTTCTGCACGGTGATCGTGTCAACGGGCGCGCCGGCTGCCTGGTAGGCCTGGACGAACTTCAGCAGATACAGCGCGTACGAATGGTAGATCCGCGGATCGTCGATCAGTCGGCCACCGATCAGCGAGTCGCCGGTCTTCATCCAGGCCGGCGGGCTCCACGGGCTGGCCACGATCTGCAAGCGAGGGTTCAGTGACTCTGCCTGCCGCAGCAACGGAAGGATCTGGGCCTGGTCATGTGCGATCGAGAAGTGCCGCTGCCCATAGTCCGTCTGGCCGGCCGGCAGGTCGTCGTACGTGTACGCCGACGTGGCGACGAAGTCGGACGCGCCGATCGGTTGGCGCAGGTAGTCGAGGCCGTCCCCGTGCACCGGATCGAACAGCGAGCGCATGGTGGCGTCGCGCGCAGCGGGGGAGAGCCGGTAGAGCACGGTGGCGGCCGAATCGGTGATCGCGCCGCCGAAGCCGCGCATCTCCTGGTAGGTCAGCGTCGGATCGACCACCACTGTGGGCGCTCCGGACGCCGTCGTGCCGAACGCGACCGTGTCGCGATCGTGCATCTTCTCTGTGCCGTCCGGCGTCGTGACCCACACGTGTGCGGTGATCGGTGGGGCGGGGTCGGCTGCTGCTGCTGCCACTGGAGCCAGGGCGACGACAAGGCTGGCGACGATAACCATGCGCATGGGAGCTACCTCCTACTCAGGCAACGTAACCCCGACCGGGGCAAAGCGGAAGGGCTAGCATGACCCACGACGTAATCGACACGACGGCATGATGCGGGTTGGCTCGTGTGTATGAGGCAATTCGATCGTTCGCTACGGGTGGTTATGTGGCTGGATGCGTTCCTGTCCGCGGCGCTTGCCCTTCTCGGAGCAGTCGCGAGCCCCGTCGTCGCGCTCGTGGGGCTGCCGCACGACGTCGTCTTCGGGTTCGGCGTGGCGACAATCGGCTGCGCGCTCCTACTCGCCTCGTTCGGCGCGATCACGGCTGGATTGCTTATCGTGCGGATGCGAGCCGGCCAGTATCAGCTGCCCACCGGACTGCGCCTGCCGCTGCCAGCTGCGATGCGCCCACCAATGTCGGGCTGAGCCGTATTGGAATGATGGGAGCCGTGATTCTGGTCGCAGGCGCCACGGGAAACGTGGGCGCGGAAGTCGTCCGTGTGCTGTCGGAGGCCGGCGAGCCGGTGCGGGCGTTGAGCCGCCGGCCGGGATCGAGCGCGCTGCCCGAGGGGGTCGCCGCCGTAGCCGGCGATCTGAACGACCCGGACACCCTGGCCGACGCGCTGGACGGAACGCGGGGGATGTTCGTGCTCTCCGGATACCGAGACATGCCCGGTCTGCTGCGGCGGGCGCGCGAGGCCGGGACGGAGCGGGTCGTACTGCTTTCCGGCAGCTCCGCCGGCGCCCGCGATCTGGACAACGCGCTCTCCCGGTACATGGTCGCGTCGGAGGCGGCGGTGCGGGAGAGCGGCCTCGCCTGGACGATCCTGCGGCCGGTCAGCTTCATGTCGAACACGCTGCAATGGGCCGACCAGCTGCGCAGCGGCGACGTCGTACGGACGCCCTTCCCCGACGTGCCGGTGGCCGCGATCGCCCCGTACGACATCGCCGCGGTGGCCGGCGAGGCGCTGCTGTCCGGAAATCACGCCGCACGCGTTTACGCACTGACCGGCCCGGAGTCACTCCGGCCGGCCGATCGCGTACGGGTGCTGGGCAGCGTCCTGGGTCGCGAGCTGCGGTTCGTCGGGGAAACCGACGCCGAGGCGCGTGCCGAGATGAGCGCTGCCATGCCGAGTGAATACGTCGACGCCTTCTTCCGGTTCTTCGCAGATGGGATGCTCGACGAGTCGGCGGTGCTGCCGACCGTCGCGGAGGTCACCGGGCGGGCACCGCAGACGTTCCGGCAATGGGCGATCGCGCACGCCGCTGCGTTCAGCTAAGGCTGTTCGTGCGTCGTGGCCGC
>JBPYES010000330.1:0-4028 GCA_051984825.1 Jatrophihabitantaceae bacterium | reverse complement strand
CGGTAGGCGTCGTGGTTAGCACCATCGATCGTCCGGCACCTGTTACCCCAGCGGTTGCAATCCTTCCAAAGGTAGGAATACGACGTGGGATGATCCGACCACGTACCGGTGGAGGTTGACAGCAGTTGCCCCTGTGCTGCAGAGCCGGTCAACACCGGCGGCGTCATGTCACTGGTCGAGCCAGTGAATGCTTCGCGAAGCAGCATCCTGCCGATCGAGCCACTAGCCCCTAGATCCATGGGCCTAGCGCTTGCCGGCATAACAGATGCCGCACTGCAGGTAGTTGCTGCGGCCAGCACGACACAGGCCAGCGACAGCAGGCGTCGACGACGCATTCCGGTCCCTCCCGCGTGGGGTTATGCGTTTATTTAGGGCTTTTGGACGTTCGGCCCGTTAGCACGCCTGGATCAGGCGACTACGAAGTGCCCGTGCGTTCTGATAGCGAAACGCCGGACTCGCTCGTACATCTGTCCAGTATCGCGTTACGCCGAAAAGAAGATGAAGCGAGAGAGTGAGGGACAGGGAAACTTTACGCGCCGACGGCGAGACCGCAGCTAGTTTTCAACCTTGCACCGCCGGTGCGAAGGATGCGAGGGACGTGCATCTGCGAGAGCCCGACATGCCTGCGCGATCTCGTCTTGACTCAGGCCGCACAGTCTCAGCAGCCGCACCCTCGCCAGAGCGCCCCGAGCTCTTGCTCGGGGCGCTCTCGGGCGATGGTGCTGCTTGGGGCGGGGTGCGGTCAGGGGCCGATCGTGCCTTGGTAGCCGGCGCCGGTGATCGACAGGCCGCTGGGCTGGTAGTAGCCGGCCGGCGGCGCTTGATATCCCGGGCCGCTGACCGGCGTCCAGCTGGTGTTCTGCCACGCCGGCGTCCAGCCGGTCACGTCGCCGGTGCCGCCCCAGTTCGAGGTGGCGCTGTTGTCCTGCGAGGTGTTGTGCCCCATCGTGCAGGACGTCTGGCACGCCCAGGTGCCGTAGTTGTTCTGGCCCTGCTGCGGGGGGCCGACGGCGATGTTGTACTCGGCGTCCCAGCTGTTGGGGTTGCTCACGCATCCGTCGCCGCATGTGCCCAGGTTGACCGACCAGACGGCGTTCACGGAGGTGTTGTGCATCAGCGTGAAGCCGTAGCCCTTCTCGACGAACCAGGGGGATGCGGGGCAGTCGATCGACGTTCCGCAGGCCGGGTCGTCGATGTCGAGGTTGTTATCGATGTGGATGTTCGTGAGGTTGTTGTCGGAGATCAGGATCGTCTGGGCGCGGCTCTGCGCGTGCCAGATGATGTTGTTGTCAAACGTGATGTTCTGGCAACCCGGCGCATTGGTCGAGTAGCAGTGCAGCACGTTGTTGTGCGCGTTCGAGTTGAACACCGTCGGCCCCTCGAACGCGTTGTTATCGATCGTCGCGCCCAACCACTGGCCCTGGATGTAGTGCCCGGCGCCGCCATAGTTCTCGTCGGGGCCCAACACGTTGTGCGAGATCGTCCAATTCGCGTCCGCGCTCGCACACGCGCACGCGTTCCCCTGCGCCTCGATGAACGTGGAGGCGTGATCCAGCTGGTTATAGGTGATGCTCACGCCCGACTGGACCGCCGCCGAGCCGCCGCACGCGCCGGAGTACCCGTGGATCGCGTCACCGCCCGAGATGTTCTCGATCGTGTTATGCGTGAGCGTCACACCACCGTTGATCTGGCAGAGCAGATCGATGCCATTCCCATGGCCATTCCCAGCACCGTTCGTGATGTTGAACCCCTCGATCGTGATGTTCTGACTCGTGCCGGTGATCGTGAACCCCGGCACGCTCACGGTCTGACCCGGAGTCGCCGCAACCGTCACGCCCGGCGACGCCGGGGCGACGCTGCTCAGCGTGATCGCCGACCAACTACCCGGGTTCAGGCAGATCACCGAACCCGGCGAGGCCGTCGAGGCGGCGTTCTGGACATTCGCGCCCGCGTTGAGCGTCTGCGTGCACGAAACACCCGCCGGCGTCGGCGCACCAACCTGGGTAGAACCGCCGCCGGAGGAACCGCTCGTCACCGCCGCGGTCGCGGTCGAGCTTGCCGACCCCGACCCACCCGCATTGGTCGCCGTGACCGCCGAGCGGATCGTGCTACCGACATCGCTTGACTGGAGCGTGTAGCTGCTCGACGTCGCCCCCGAGATGTTCACGCAACTCGCCCCAGAGCTGTTGCAGTCCTGCCAGTGATACGAGTAGGAGGTCGGGCTACCCGTCCAGCTGCCGTTGCTCGTGCTCAACGTCTGACCCTGAACCGCCTGACCACTCACCGCCGGGACCGCGGTGTTGGTGGGCGCAGCCGGCGGAGGCGCAGCGACCATCGAGGTCGCAGCCGAATCCGCCGACCCCGAGCCACCGCTATTCGTCGCCGTCACGTCCGAGCGGATCGTGCTCCCAACATCGCTCGACTGAAGCGTGTAACTGCTCGACGTCGCCCCCGAAATGTCCGTGCAACTCGCCCCAGAACTGTTGCAATCCATCCAGTGATACCCATACGACGTCGGACTGCCCGTCCACGAGCCATTCGACGTCGACAACGTCTGACCCTGCATATCCTGACCACTCACCGACGGAGCCGCCGTCATCGCCGGCGCCGCCGGCGCAGGCGCCGCCACCGCGCCGGTCGCGGCCGAACTCGCCGAGCCCGACCCACCGGCGTTGGTCGCCGTCACGATTGACCGGATCGTGAAGCCGACATCGCTGGCCTGGAGCGTGTAGCTGCTCGAGGTAGCGCCCGAGATGTTCGTGCAACTTGCGCCCGAGCTGTTGCAGTCCTGCCAGTGATAGCCGTACGAAGTCGGGCTGCCGTTCCAGCTGCCGTTGTTCGTGCTCAGCGTCTGACCCTGCATCGCCTGACCACTCACCACCGGCACCGCGGTATTCGTCGGCGCCGCAGGCGGGGGCGCGGTGATCGTCGCGGTCGCCGCCGAGCTCGCCGGCGTCGATCCACCCTTGTTGGTCGCGGTCACGACCGACCGGACCGTGCTGCCGACGTCGCTTGACTGAAGCGTGTAGCTGCTCGACGTCGCGCCCGAGATGTTCGCGCAGCTCGCGCCGCTGGTGTTGCAATCCTGCCACTGGTAGGCGTACGAGGTCGGATTCCTCGACCACGAGCCGTTCGAGGTCGACAGCGTCTGGCCCTGGACCGTGGAACCCGTGACGACCGGAGCGGCCGTGTTCGCCGGCGGGGGCTGGTTGACCGAAGAGGTCGGCGCCGAGGAGGCTGAGGCCACTCCACCGGCGTTGGCCGCGGTAACCACCGACCGGACCGTATGCCCTACGTCCGTGCTCGTCAGCGTGTACGCGCTCTGGGTTGCGCCGCTGATGTTCGAGCACGTGCCTCCGGACGTGTCACAGTCTTCCCACTGGTAGGAATACGACGAGGGATTGTTCGTCCACGAGCCGTTCGAGGTTGTTAGCGCCTGTCCCTCCATCGCCTGTCCCGTGACCGCCGGAGCGGCGGAAGCGGATGGGGGCGGAGGCGCGGCGACTGCGCTGGTGGCCGATGACGTCGCCGAACCGGACCCCGCAGAGTTGGTCGCGGTGACCACGGCGCGCATCGTGTGGCCGATATCCGCGACAGCCAGCGTATACGTGCTCTGAGTGGCGCCACTGATGTTCGAGCAGTTGGTGCCCGAGCCATCGCAGTCCTGCCACTGATACGCGTAGGAAGTGGGACTGTTGAGCCACGAGCCGGTCGACGCCGACAGCGTCTGGCCCTGCTGGGCGGTTCCGCTGACCGCCGGTGGAGTCACGTCGATCGGCGGCAGCAGTGCAAGCGAGGGTGCCGACGCCGTTACGACCGGGGTGGCATCCGACCTGGCCGACGTGGTTCCACTCACCGTGGCTACTGTTACCACCGACCGTACGGTGTGACCGACGTCGTTACTGGTGAGCCGGTAGGCGTCGTGGTTAGCACCATCGATCGTCCGGCACCTGTTACCCCAGCGGTTGCAATCCTTCCAAAGGTAGGAATACGACGTGGGATGATCCGACCACGTACCGGTGGAGGTT
>JBPYES010000329.1:0-9926 GCA_051984825.1 Jatrophihabitantaceae bacterium | reverse complement strand
GCCGTACGACGCGTCGCAGCTCGGGGCGATCGAGAAGGCGATCCGCAACAGCGACCTCGGCGTCAACCCCACCAACGACGGCACGATCATCCGGGTGATTTTCCCGCAGCTGACCGAGGAGCGCCGCCGCGAGATGGTCCGGGTCGCACACCGTAAGGGCGAGGACGCCAAGGTGTCAATCCGCGCTGTGCGCCGCCACGCGAAAGACGCACTGGACAAGATGATGCGTGACGGCGAGACCGGCGAGGACGATGTGCGCCGGGCCGAGGCCGAACTCGACAAGACGACGAACAAGTACACCGCCCACGTCGACGAGATCGTGAAGGCCAAGGAAGCCGAACTGCTCGAGGTCTGATGGCTGGCAGCGAGCGATTAGACGGTCCCGTGCATCCGGCGCGGCACCGTGGCCAACCGTTCGCCGACGAGGCCGCGAGCGAGCGGCCGACTGGCTACATCCCACGCGTCACGGGGCCACGCTCCGCACGGCACCGCCGGCCCGAGCCCGGGGACGCGAACGCCGTAGACCTCAACGCGCTGCTCGCCGAATACCGGCACGTCGCCGGTCAGCGCCACCACCACCGCGCAGCAGTCGATGATCCGCCGGTCGATGCCTCCACCACGGCCCCGCTCGCTGTCGTCACCGACCGCCCGCCGCCCGCGCGCCTACCCACTCCCCAGCCGCAGGCCGCCCGGCCGGAGGCTGCGCCAGCGCCGGCCGCGACGTCGCGTGCCGGCCGGAACCTGCCCGCCGCCATCGCCGTCGGCCTCGCCGCCGGTGCGCTCATCATCGCGAGTCTCTTCGTGTATCGGCCGAGCTTCGTCGGCGTCGTGGTGGTCGCGGTCGGGCTGGGCAGCTACGAACTCATCGCAGCCATCCGCACCGTCGAAGCCCGCCCGCCGATCGTTCCGGTCCTGGTCGGCGGCGTCGCGATGGACGTCGCCGCCTGGTATCGCGGCACCGGTGGGCTGATGATCGCCGTTATCGTCACCGTCTGCGGCGTCGCGGTGTGGCGTCTCGGGGACGGCGCATCGGGTTATCTGCGTGACGTGTCGTCGTCGGCGCTCGTGCTCGTGTACGTTCCGCTGCTGGCCGGGTTCGCCGTGCTGCTGGCGAATCCCGACGACGGTGCGGCCCGGGTGCTGGCGTTCATCGGCACGGTGGTGTGCAGCGACACCGGCGGATACGCCACCGGTGTGATGTTCGGCAAGCACCCGCTGGCGCCCGTGGTGTCGAAGGGCAAGACGTGGGAGGGCTTCGCCGGGTCGGTGATCGCTTGCTGCTTGTGCGGCGCGCTGATCATGGCGCTGACCTTCCATCAGGCGTGGTGGAAGGGCGTGGTCTTCGGCGCGGCGATCGTCGTCACCGCCACCCTCGGCGACCTCGGCGAGTCGATGATCAAACGCGATCTCGGCCTCAAGGACATGGGGAGGCTCTTGCCCGGGCACGGCGGCATCATGGACCGCCTCGACTCGCTGCTGCCGAGTGCCGTCGTCGCCTATCTGGTACTCGCGGCCTACGTGCCCCACTGAGCATGTACGAGACGCCCACAGAACTCGACGCGCTGCAGCAGCTGCTCGACGCCAGCTTCGCCGGCGCGTCCGCGCATCTGACCAGCATCATGGAGCCCGAGCGGCGGCTGACCGCCGAGCAGGTCGCCAGCGACCTCACCGGCATCGTCGTGCTCAACGTCGCCACGGTGACCGCCCGAGGCGAACCACGGATCAGTGCCGTCGACGGGCACTTCCTGCACGGCTGCTGGCACTTCACCACCGACGCTGCTTCGCCGAAAGCCCGGCAGCTGCGCGCCCGCCAGGCGATCAGCGCGTCGTACACGCCGAGGGACGGGTACGGGGTCTTCTGCCACGGGCAGGCGCGGTTCCTGGAACGCGGCAGCCCCGAGTTCACGGTCTTGTACGACCACTGCGTCCGGACGTACGGCCAGTCGCCGGATGAGTGGGGCAGCAGCATCGCCTACATCCGAGTCGAGCCGGCCTGGATGGTGGGCTTCACCTTCACCCGCGAGGACGCATGAGCCATCCGTACGACGCGTTGCGGCTCGACGAGCTGCGCCGGCGCGCCAGCATGAAGTGGACCACATACCAGCCGGACGTGTTGCCGATGTGGGTGGCCGAGATGGACTTCCCGCTGGCCGAACCCATCCGACGCGTGCTGCACGAACTCGTCGACCGGGGCGACACGGGTTACCCGGCGGGCGGCGCTCATGTCGAGGCGTTCGCGCGGTTCGCCGCGCGCCGGTACGGCTGGACGTTCGAGCCGGCGCTGGCCTCGACCATGCCCGACGTCATGAGCGGAGTCGAGTACGCCATCGACCGGCTCACCGAGCCGGGCGACCCCGTCGCATTCCTGACGCCGGCGTACCCACCGTTCTTCCTGTCCGTGGCGGCGACCCGGCGCACCGTGGCAGCGGTGCCCATGACCGGGGACGCCGAGGCGGGCTGGACGATCGACGGCGACGCTCTGGACGCCACGTTGCGCGCCGGCGCAAAGGCAGTACTGCTGTGCAATCCCCACAACCCGACCGGGCGGGTGTTCGAGATGGACGAACTCCGTATCGTCGCCGAACTGGCCGCCCGGCACGGCGTCCCAGTGATCAGCGACGAGATCCACGCGCCGCTGATCCTTGATCCCAGCACTCCGCATGTGCCGTTCGCGGGCCTCTCCTCCGACTGCGTGTGCGTGCACTCGGCGTCCAAGGGATGGAATGTGCCCGGGCTGAAGGCAGCGATTGTCGTCGCCGGCGGTCGTGCGATTTACGACCGGCTCGCCGGCCCTGACCTCGACGAACTATCCGAGCGCGCCGGCATGTTCGGTGTCGCCGCAGGGACAGCGGCGTTCGACGAGGGCGAGGCATGGCTTTCCGACACGGTCGGCTACCTCGCCGGCAACCACCGTCTGGTTGCCGAGCTGCTGCCCGAGGCGCTGCCGGGCGCGCACGTCACGCGGGCGGAGGCGACGTATCTCGCCTGGCTCGACCTCCGCGGTACGGCAATCGCAGGCGAGCCGGCCGACGTGCTGCTGGACAAGGCCCGGGTCGCGCTGGTTCGCGGGCCGAACTTCGGCTCGCCGTACCACGGCTTCGCGCGCATGAACCTTGGCACCTCCCGGCCGATCGTCCAGGAAGCGCTTGACCGCATGGCAGGGCTGACATGAATGCGCCGCCGCGTCACCTCGCCGACCTCGACGTCGCGCAGCGCCGTGCCGCCGTCGCCGAACTCGGCGAGCCCGGCTATCGCGCCGACCAGCTGTCCCGCCAGTACTTCGGCCGGTTCGAGAACGACGTCACCGCGATGAGCGACGTACCGGGTGCCGTGCGGGAGCGGCTCGGCACGCTGTTGCCGCCGTTGCTGACCGAGGTGCGCGTCCTGCAGGCGGACGGCGGCGCGACGCGCAAGTCGTTGTGGCGCCTGCATGACGGAACGCTCGTCGAGAGCGTGCTGATGCGCTACCCCGACCGGGTGACGGTGTGCGTTTCGAGCCAGGCCGGCTGCGGAATGGGCTGCCCGTTCTGCGCTACCGGACAGGGCGGCCTGCGCCGAAACCTGTCCACCGCGGAGATCGTCGACCAGGTCGTGGCCGCCGCCCGCAGCACCTCGCGCGGCGAGTTGCCCGGCGGACCCGCTCGGCTCTCGAACGTCGTGTTCATGGGGATGGGGGAGCCGCTCGCCAACTTCGCCCGGCTGGCGGCAGCGCTGCGCCGGCTGATCGATCTGGCACCGGCCGGGCTGGGCCTGTCGCAGCGGTCGGTCACCGTGTCGACGGTCGGCCTCGTACCCGCGATCGGGCGCCTCGCCGACGAGGGCTTCAAGGTCACCCTCGCGGTGTCGCTGCACGCCCCGGACGACGAACTGCGCGACACGCTTGTCCCGGTGAACACGCGGTGGAAGGTCGCCGAAGTGCTCGCTGCCGCCGACGCGTACGCGGCGCGCACCGGGCGGCGCTACTCGGTCGAGTACGCCATGATCCGCGACATCAACGATCAGCCATGGCGCGCAGACCTGCTCGGCCAACTGCTGCGCGCCCGCCTGGCGCACGTGAACCTCATTCCCCTGAACCCCACGCCCGGGTCGCAGTGGGACGCGTCGCCCAAGCCGGTCGAGCGAGAGTTCGTGCGCCGGCTCGAAGCACAGGGCGTAGCGGTAACTGTGCGCGACACGCGAGGCCGGGAGATCGACGGCGCGTGCGGGCAACTCGCCGCGTCCGGCTGACAGCTGCGCTAGGGTCGATCCAGATATAGGGGGGATCGCATGACGAGTGGCATCAAAGGCGACGAGTTCGACGATCTGTTCACTCGAGCCCGGCAGGCGCTCGACCAGGTTCGGGCCGGCGCGCAGCGCGAGGACGGTCCGGAGCCGGAGCCGATAGAGGCGGAGTCCGCCGATGGCCAGGTCCGCGTCGTCATGACGCCGGCCGGGAAGCTGAGCCACCTCAGCGTCGACCCGAAGCTGCTGCGCTCAGGTATCGACGAGGTGTGCGCGCAGACCGTCATCGCCGTCAACTCCGCGATCGATGCGATGCGGGCGCGTGCGACACCGGTTGGGGCGGTGAACCCCGAAGCTCTGGCAGCCACGCTGCGCGAAGTGCAGACCGATTCGGTACGCCGCATGGCCGCCTTCGGCACGGTCGTCGATGATGTGATCGCGCGGCTGATCCAGAGCGGGCAGCGGTCGTGACCGGGGGCTTCGACGTCCAGCCACAGTCGCTGCACACCGCTGGCTACGGGGTCGCGAACGCAGCCGATCAGCTGTCGCAGCAGTGGCAGTCGCTGACGAGCACGGCGCAGGGGATGGGCGACATCTTCGGCGACGACATGGTGGGTGGGCTGATCGGCGCCTCCTACAGCGCCGCGCAGCAGATCGCCGGCGACTCGTTCACCGGCGCGCTGGGCGGGTTCACGCAGATCGCCGACGGCCTGCACGCCATGGCCGACCTTTACGACACGACCGAGCAGGCCAACACCGACACGTTCGGCGGCAGCGAGGCGTAGCGGTGGGTCTGCAGATTCCCGGCGAGCTCGCCGACCTGCTCAACGACCTCGGCTACATCTGGCCGAAGTCCGACGAGGAGAAGTTGTTCGAACTCGGTCAGCACTGGATCGGTTTCGGTTCGTCGGTGCAACAGGCCGCAGGCGACGCCGATACGGCTGCTCAGGGCGTGTGGACGGGCAACACCGGCGATGCCGTCGAGGCGTTCCGAAAGTTCTGGTCTGACCATGAATCCGCCAGCGCGACAACCCACGCCGGCGCGAACGGGTCGCTTGCAGTCGGCGCCGCTCTCGCCGTCTGCGCGGCGGTCGTGCTTGCCCTGAAGATCAACGTGATCATCCAGCTGGTGACGCTCGCCATCGAGATCGCGGAGGCTTTAGCGACAGCGGTGCCGACCTTCGGTGCCTCGCTGCTCGAAATTCCGGTGTTCAAGGAGATCACGAACCGCCTGATGCAGCTGGTGTTCAACGAGGCGATCGGGGCTGTCCTTGGCTGAAGGCGGCGGGATCATCAAGAAGGTCGCCGAGGCCCTTTTCAAGCTATTGGGCAAGGACGCGGCGAAGGCGGGCGAGAAGAAGGCAGCGCACGAGGCCGAGGAAGCCGCCCTGAAGAAGGCTGAGCAGGAGGCCGGGCAGGCCGTGGCCAAAAAGGCCAACGCGCCGCTCGCGAAGTTCCGCGACTACCTGTTCAAGGATGGCGCGACCCACGGCAAGGACGCCGTATTCCGTTCCTACGGGTACGCCAAGGAGGACAGCGAGGCGCTGATGAAGGAGTACGAGCGGCAGGCCGCGGAGCGCTTCGCCGCTGGTGAATACAAGATGGGCAAGCTCGACCAGTACGGTCAGCGCGTGACGATCCCGATCCTTCTCGAGGGCAAGGGCGCCGCCGCGGGGCGCTCTGCCACCATCGCGACGGGGTGGATGATCAAAGAAGACGGCACGATCGCGCTGAACACACCGTTCACCGGGTTCTACCAATGAGCGGCCGGTTCCAGCTCTACGAGCGCGTGCGCGTGGTCAGCGACCGCTTCGCCGGCGAGAACGCCCCGACGGGCACGCTCGGCTACATCATCGACGAGTACGACGACGGGGCGTACGAGATTGAGGTCTCGAACCCTGCGACGGGCGAGACGATCGCCCAATTCGCTGCCCGCGCCGAAGACCTGGAACCCGCGCCCGAGGGCTAAGTGTCCGACAAAGCGATCGGGGTGATCCGTGGCTGAGGGTGGTGGGATCATCGCCAAAGTCGCGGAGGCGATCTTCAAGATCTTTCGCAAGGACGCGGGAAAAGCCGCCGCGCACGAGGTCGGCAGCAGCCTGCGAACCATCGACGACGTCATGAAGAACCCACGGCTGCTGGAGGGGAAGTCTCCGCAGGAGGTCGACCGGATTCTGGGCAACACGCCAGGATGGAGCCGGGAAACGCTCGGCAAGGGCAGTCACAAGGGACAGGGCTACGTCCTCCGGCACTACAACGACATGGGCAATCCCACCGGGCCGCAGCTGCGCTGGCATCCGGGCGGCGGACACCACGGGCCGAACCCGTACTGGCGGGTGAAAGGTCCGCAGGGTGACCTCGGCGGCATCATCCCGGGCGGCAGGAGCGAGACATGACAGCACCGGACGACGACGCCCAGGCATTGCGCTGGATTCGCGGCGTGGTGTCACGGCTGGCCGACCCGGCAGCCGAGCAGCTGCGCTACCTGCGCCAGTCCGGAATCGACGGGATCGTCGACGAGCTTGCGCTCGAGTTCGAGGACACGTTGCCCTTCGTCAGCCGCCTGGAGGCGCACGGCGTCGTACCGGCCGGGACAGGCGCCCGATTCGCCGCCGTGAACGAACTGCTGGACCAGATGAGCGACGCCGGCGACGAGGTGTGGAGCGAAGCTGCCCTGAGCGCCGATCCGCGCTGGGAGCAGGTTCGCCGATACGCCGGCGACGCCTTGGCGAACCTGCCCGAGTGATCTAGCGCTCGCGTGCTATGCCGGCGCTGCCGCCGGCCGGATGCGGATCGCGAAGACGATCACCAGGAACGTCAGGGCGAGGAACACCGCCGAGCCGGTGAACGCGGACGCGATGGCGTGCGCCGTGTCGTGATGTTGCTGGGCCGCGGCGGAGAGCGCAGCCGCGGGGTGCTCCTCGGCGTGGCGCCGCGACGTGCCGAACACCGTCACGAGGATGCCCAGCCCGAGGGCGCCGCCGACCTGCTGCATCACGTTCACCAGCCCGGACGCGGCGCCGGCGTCCCGCGGCGCGACGCCGGCGAGGGACGCCGTCGTGAGCGGGATGAAGGCCACTCCCATCCCAATGCCTAGCAGCACCATGGGCACCAGGATCTGCGGCCAGTACTGCGTGCCGGACGTGATCCGCGACAGCCACACCATGCTGACCAGCGCCAGCCCCTCACCCGCGATCAGCAAACGCTTGGCGCCGATGCGAGTGACGACTCGAGGTACGACGCGCACCATCGCGAACAGCGCGATGGTCATCGGTACGAAGGCGAAACCTGCCTTCAGCGGGCTGTAGTTGCGGACGCCCTGCAAGAACTGCGTCATGAAGAAGAACATCCCGAACATGCCGCCGACCAGCAGCAGCCGTGCGACGTACGAGCTGCTTCGCTCCCGGCTGGCGAACATCCGCAACGGGGTGATCGGCTGGTCGGCCCGCAGTTCGATGCCGACGAACATCGCCAGCAACGCCGCGCCCGCGATGAACGCGCTCACCGTGATCGAATCGCTCCACCCGTCGGAGGCGACCCGCACGAAGCCATACACGAGCGAGGCCACACCGAGCGTCGACGTGATCGCGCCGGCAATGTCGAAGCGGCCGTGCTGCGGCTCCGTCTCCGGCAGGTAGCGCGGCGCAAGCGCCACCAGGGCGATGCCGATCGGGACGTTGATGAAAAGCGACCATCGCCACGACGCCCAGTCGGTGAGCATGCCGCCGAGGACCAGCCCGACGCTGGCCCCGCCGGACGTGACGGCGCTGTACAGGCCTATCGCGCGCAGCCGCGGCGGGCCCTCGGGGAAGCTGGAGGTCAGCAGCGCCAGCGTGGACGGCGCCGCGATTGCGGCACCGACGCCCTGGGCCCCGCGGGCGACAAGTAGCCACTCGGCCGATTGCGCCAGCCCGCCGAGCAGCGACGCGGCGGTGAACAGCGTCACACCGGCCATGAGCACGCGGCGCCGCCCGAGGATGTCGCCGGCGCGGGCGCCGAGTAGCAGCAACCCGCCGAACGCCAGGCTGTAGGCGTTCTGCACCCAGGACAGGCTGGTCGGCGAGAAGTGCAGCACGCTGCGGATGTCCGGCAGCGCGATGGTCACGATGGTCGCGTCCAGAATCACCATCAGCTGGCAGGTCAGGATCAGCGCCAGCGCGATGTTCGGCGCAACGCGGGTCCTGAACGACTGCTGCTGACGGGGTGGTGCAGCAGTGAGAGACGAGGTCATGAGATCGCAGCGATCCCTTCTGGATCTAGTTACGTGTTAAAGTGGAGGCCGCCTCCGCAAACTATACGGAGGCAGCCTCCGGTTAGCAAGCGATTATGGAGACGAGTCCGATGACGGGGATCGCAGCCACCCGGCAGGCGCTGGTCCAGCGCCCGAAGCGGGCAGATGCGCGCCGCAATTACGACAAGCTGATCGAGGCGGCCCGCGCCGCGTTCACCGAGCGAGGCAGCTCGACATCACTGGAAGAAATCGCGCGACGGGCCGACGTCGGGATCGGCACCCTGTACCGGCACTTCCCGACCCGACAGGACCTGCTTCAGGCGGTCTATGTCGAAGAGGTCGAGGCCCTCGCCGCATCAGCCGCCGAATTTGCTGACCTCCCGCCATGGGACGCGCTGGTCGGGTGGCTGCGCCGGTTCGTCGCCTACGCCCTTGCCAAGCGCGCCCTAATGGACGAACTGCTGGCGACGATCGGTATGGAGTCCAGCGTGTTCCGCCAATGCCACGAGATCATTTGGGAGGCCGGCACTCCGCTCGTGAAGCGGGCCCAGGAGGCAGGCATCGTCCGCGCCGACACCGACTTTCCCGAGGTCGTGAAGATGGTCAGCGGCCTCTCGCAGATCAAGTGGGCCGAGCCGGACCAGCTCGACAAGATCTTGCTACTAGCGCTGGACGGCCTCCGCTACAAGGGGCGATGAGCCCTCAACGCGATGAGCGCTCGCGCGAAGAGCTGATTTAGGTAAGGCGCCGGACCGAGTCGGGTAGGTCGATGCCCGCCCGCAGGTCCGGCGCCGGCATCGGTTCGCCGTACTGCTGGACGATGGGCACCATGCCCGCCCAGGCGGATCCCGCGACGTCGTCGTCCGGGTCGTCGGGCCAGCCCTCGGACACCTTGAGCGACCACTCTTCGATCGGCAACGCGAGCACCTGCACTGCGGCGAGTTCCTTTGCCGTGGACGCGCGCACTTCCTGGATCCGACCCGGGATCAGCGCCTCGGTGATTGCGTCCATGGCCTGGCGCTTGCTGTCAGGCTCGTTGATCGGCGTGCATCGCCCGAACAACACCGCGCTGCGATAGCGCATCGACGACTCGAATGCCGAGCGTGCGACGACGAGCGCGTCGAATGCCGTCACGGCCAGGCTCGTCGGCGCACCCGCTGCCAGACGGCGGAGCCACCCCGACCCGGTCGAGCCGTGCGCGAGCACCCGGTCGCCGTCGCGCACGACGACTGTCGGCAGCACGACGGGGTGTCCGTCGTCGGCGACCAGCGCGAAGTGTCCTATGTGTACGGCGTCGAGCAGCTGGTCGAGCTCGGCACGCTGCTGCCGGGCCTTACGGGCCAGCCGGGTGATCGTCGTCCTGCTCATCGGCCGAGTATGCGGTTCACGACCGACACCACCCAGGGCGGGTGGCCCCGTTTAGCCTCGGCGACGTCCGCTCTTGTCATGGCGCGCAGGGCCGCGTTCGCGCCGA
>JBPYES010000328.1:0-2437 GCA_051984825.1 Jatrophihabitantaceae bacterium | reverse complement strand
TGGACCGAGTTGCAGCGGCTCAAGCCCGTCGCGCCCAGCATGGGCATGATGCTCGAGACGACGTCGCGTCGGCTGTTCGAGCAGCCCGGGAGTGCGCATTACGGCAGTCCGGACAAAGACCCGGTGGTGCGACTGCGCGTGCTGGACGATGCGGGGCGCCTGTCGATCCCGTTCACCACCGGCATCCTCGTCGGCATCGGAGAGACCCGTGAGGAGCGCGCCGAGTCGATCTACGCGCTCCGGCAGACCGCGCGCGAGTACGGCGCGATCCAGGAAGTGATCGTCCAGAACTTCCGTGCGAAGGACGACACCGCGATGCGGAGCGAGCCCGACCTCGACCTGGACGAGTACCTCGCCACGATTGCAGTCGCGAGGCTGTTGCTCGGGCCGTCCATGCGCGTGCAGGCACCGCCCAATCTTGTCGACCTCGCCGAGTGCGGCCGGGTGCTCGGCGCCGGAATCGACGACTGGGGCGGCGTCTCGCCACTCACGCCCGATCACGTGAATCCGGAGCGGCCGTGGCCGCAGATCAGCGCGCTGCGCGAGGTCACCGCCGCGGCGGGGTTCAGGCTGCAGGAGCGGCTCGCCGCCTACCCGTCCTACGTGCGAGCCGAGACCCCCTGGTTGGACCCACGCGTCGTCGCGCATGTGCGGGCGCTTGCGGCGCCGGACGGGCTCGCCGACGAGCGTGCCGTGCCTCGCGGTATCCCGTGGCAGGAGCCGGACGCCGAGTGGACCTCGAGCGGACGGATCGACCTGCACACCGCGATCGACTCCGAGGGGCGTCGCGGCGCGCGGCGCGCGGACTTCGACGAGGTGTACGGCGACTGGCGCGAAGTGGCCGCGCGCGTCAACGTCGGACTGTCCACTGTGGACAGCGATGTACGAGCGGCACTGCGAGCCGCCGAGCGCGACCCTGGTGGGCTGACCGAGACGCACGCTATCGCGCTGATGAGTAGCGACGGAGCGGCGCTCGACGCGGTATGCCGGTTGGCGGACGAGCTGCGCCGCGATGCCGTCGGCGACGACGTGACCTACGTGGTGAACCGGAACATCAACTTCACCAACGTGTGCTACACCGGCTGCCGGTTCTGCGCGTTCGCGCAGCGTGCGACCGACGCCGACGCGTACACCCTGTCCGTCGACGAGATCGAGGACCGGGTCCGGGAAGCGGCTGCTCAGGGTGCGACCGAGATCTGCATGCAGGGCGGCATCGATCCCGCCCTGCCCGCCAACGCCTACTTCGAGCTGGCCCGTGCGGTGAAACGGGCCGCGCCTGGAATCCACCTGCACGCGTTCAGTCCGATGGAAGTGGTCACCGGCGCGTCTCGCACCAACCTGTCCATTGCCGATTGGCTCGCAGCAGCGCGGGACGCCGGCGTGGACTCGATTCCCGGCACCGCCGCGGAGATCCTCGACGACGATGTGCGCTGGGTGCTCACCAAGGGCAAGCTGCCCACCAGCGCCTGGATCGAGGTCATCACCACCGCGCACCGCCTGGGCATCCCGTCCACCTCGACGATGATGTTCGGCCATGTCGACCGGCCCGACCACTGGGTGCGGCACCTGCAGTTGATCGCTCGCCTGCAGGACGAGACCGGGGGATTCACCGAGTTCGTGCCGCTGCCCTTCGTGCACCAGCAGGCGCCGATCTACCTCGCCGGCATCGCCCGGCCCGGACCGTCGCAGCGCGACAACCGCGCCGTACATGCGCTGGCCCGCATCCTGCTCCACGGGCGAGTCCGCAACATCCAGACGAGCTGGGTCAAGCTCGGCGACGAAGGCACCATTGCCATGCTGCGCAGCGGCGCCAACGATCTGGGCGGCACTCTTATGGAAGAGACGATCAGCCGCATGGCCGGCTCCACACACGGCTCGCAGCGATCGGCGGCCGACCTTGCAGCGCTCGCTGCCCGGATCGGCCGGCCGGCGAGGCAGCGCACGACCTTGTACGGGCCGGTGGATTCGCCGGCAGTGGCCTGAGGGCATACCAACCCTGCAGCCGCGTCGGCCGAAACGGCTGCCCCGGCACGCTCTAATAGCAGATCGCGGCTTGACTAATGGGGAACGACACGAGTGTAATTTCAGCTATGTCATCCGGTCCCGAGCTAAACCGGAGCCTTGGGCACCACGCGAAGGAGAGCGTCGTGACGGACTTGACGCGGAGGTTGTCGGAGGCCGATCTAGCTGAGATCTTCGGGCTACCCGAAGAGCAGAGCTGGCAGGAGCGCGCCTTGTGTGCGCAGACCGACCCGGAGGCGTTCTTCCCCGAGAAGGGAGGCTCGACGCGCGAAGCGAAGCGTATCTGCACCGGCTGCGAAGTCCGGTCCGAGTGCCTCGAGTACGCGCTCGAGCACGACGAACGATTCGGGATCTGGGGCGGACTCTCGGAGCGCGAACGCCGCCGCCTCAAGCGAAGAGCTGTCTAATCCGCCGG
>JBPYES010000327.1:0-3466 GCA_051984825.1 Jatrophihabitantaceae bacterium | reverse complement strand
TAGAACTCGATGGCGCGGGCGGCGCCCCGGACTACCAGGCGCGGGGTGACGGTGTGCAGGTGCTCCGGAACCGGGGATACCGACATGCCGCAACTCTGACACGTGCCGGCGTGCAGCGGCGAGGCATGCGGGGTGCTCGTTTCGGCACCACGAGGCTAGGCCGTGCGCCGCACCCTCACCGCGGAGTTGCCTCATCGGTGTAGCGCAGCAGCGCGGCGATGCCGTCGGCAAACGTGACATCGTCGGGCGGCACGGTGAGCAGCGACGCGTCCGCGCCGGCCAGCGCACGAACCAGGGCCGCGTCGAGCCGATCACGCTGCGGCACAGGGACGCCCATTGCGGGAAGCTCGTCTTCGACGAGCGCGAGCTGCAGCGGTTGCGGCCCGATCCAGGCGTGCAGCGTGGACGACGGATCCTCGGCGAGCACGAGGGTGTCGACCTGGCCGCGGCGCACCGCCGCAACCACGTCCCCCACGCCGGTGACGGCCAGGCCGTGCCCGTGGGCCGCGCCGAGCCGATCCAGCACTCGATCCCGCTCGCGCACTGCCCGGTGCAGCAGCACGTCCAATATCGCGTCGTCGAGCTCGTGGTGCGAGGCGCCCGGCTCGCGGCCGCCCTCACTCAGCTGGACGACCTCGACATCCGGTTCCAGAAACGTCGGCAGCTCGCTGCGCAGCAAGCCACGCGCCCGGGGATCCCCCGCCAGCATGACGAGGGCCGCCCGGACTCGGGCCGCATGCTCGGCGACCACAGCTGCGACCTCGCGGGCGTTGGCCGCCCAGCTGTTCTCGACCCGCTGCTGGAAGTGTTGCTCCGACCACTCCGACGTGGACGTCTTGCGGTGTGGATAGCTGCGACTGCCCGTGACCGTGGTCGTCGTCCCGGACGACGTCGAGATGTCCGCGCCTCCCCGGTCGGCGAGCACCACCACATAGGGGATGCGCGGTCCCTGCTGAGTGAGATACGGCATGACGTGCGGGAGCGGTGCCCATCGGGCAAGTGGCCGGATCGGCGGATGCGGCAGCGACGCCGCCAACAGCGTCTCGCCGCCGGCCCCCACCAGCACCCGGCCGTGCTCACCGGACACAGGCTCCTCGGCGGAGTCGTCGAGGGCGGCCACCGTTGCCTCGTCCGCGCCGGCGTGCAGCAGCGTCGACCGCAGTGCCTGCCAGCGCAGCCGGACCTGTTCGGCGCCCAGCTCGGTGTTGCGAGTGGCGTCCAGGTAGGCCGTGGCGAAGGGGCCGGGGCGCTCGTACAGGCGGGTCACCTCGGGGGGAAGCATGCTTCTAGGTTCCCAGCCGGGCATGGGGTCAAACGGCCTTCGCTGCCGGTCGTCAGCGTCCCGCGAGATCGTGGCCGTACCGCCGCCGGACCCGAGCGCGCACCTGCTGATCCCACTTGGGTGCCGGCTGGATGAAGATCTCGTCCAGCTCCGAGAAGCGTGCTCGTAGCGTCCGGTCGATGCGCACGCAGGCCTCTTCCAGCTCCGACGTCGTGAAGCCGTCGGCGAAGTCGACGCGGGTGCACAGCAAGACGCGGTCGGCGCCGGTCAGCATGGTCAGCAGGTCGACCACGTCGTCCACCTCGTGCTGTTCCTCGAGCACGGCCTCGATGCTGCGCATCAGCCGCGGGTCGGCCTGCTTGCCGACGAGCAGCGCCTTGCACGCTTGAGCGAGCAGCACCGCGGCCACGACCAGCAGGGCTCCGATCACGAGCGAGGCAGCGCCATCCCACATGGCAGAACCGGTCAGTTGGTGCAGCCCGACGCCCAGGGCAGCGACGATCAGGCCGGTGACGGCGGCGGTGTCTTCGAGCAGCACGCTGCGCACCGTCGGATCGTGCGGCTCGCGCAGTACGGCACGCAGCGAGCGCCGCCGCTGCCGCGCCTCGCCACGCGTTTGCCGGGCGGCCTGACGCAGCGACACTGCCTCCAGCACGAACGCGATCGCCAATACCGGATAGTTGATCCACAGCATGTGGCTCGGCTCGCCACCGGCGATGATCGTGTGCGCGCCCTCGTACACCGAGAACGCCGCCCCGGACACGAAGATCGCGACCGCCGCGATCATTGACCAGAAGAACCGCTCCTTGCCGTACCCGAACGGATGCACCGGATCGGCGGGACGCGTCGATCGGCGCAACGCCGTGAGCAGGAGCAACTCGGTCGACGTATCCCCGACCGAGTGCGCCGCCTCGGAGAGCAGCGCCGCCGATCCCGACACCAGCCCCGCGATGAGCTTCAGGACGCCGACCCCGGCATTGGCCAGCAGCGCCAGCACGACGGTGAAGGTGCTGCCCTTTTCTGCCATGCCTCACGTCTACCCGCGCTCGGCAGGCATGAATCCCCGGTGTAACGGAACCGGTCACGCCGCGGGAGCCGCGCTGATCCGGTGCCGTTCTAGCACTTGACGCAACTCGCCGGTTGCAATAATGTAGCAACCAAGTGATTGCTATATACCGGAGGTCGTTATGGGTTTTCCTGATCGCATCGAGCGGACCGTCGAGATCGCTCACCCGCCGAACAGCGTGTGGGCAGCGCTCACTACGGCCGAGGGGCTGGCCGCCTGGTTCGGCAACGAGGCGACGGTCGACCTGCGTCCGGGCGGTGCGGCGCGGATGAGCTGGACCGACGGGTTCGCGGTCGACATGCGCGTGGAACGGGTGGAGGAGCCGAGCGTGTTCGGCTTCACCTGGCAGATCTACGGGCTTCCCAAGGACGATCCGCGCCGCACATATGTCGAGTTCACCCTCGAGCCGATCGAAGCGGGCACTCGGCTCACGGTCGTCGAGAGCGGATTCGCCCAGCTCTCCCCCGACGCGTACCGCACCGCGTACGACGGCAATACCAAGGGCTGGGCGCTCGAACTGGGCGAGCTGGTCAGCCACCTCGATGCCGCCTGACATCGAGGCGATTGCCGAGCAGGTTTTCACTGCGCTGGCCGACCCGACCCGCAGGGCGATCTTGGCCGCGTTGGCGGAACACGGTCCCGCTACGGCAACTGACCTGGCCGAGCGCTTGCCGGTTACCCGGCAGGCGATCGCCAAGCATCTGGCGCTGCTCACCGAGGCCGGCCTGGTCACGGCCGAACCGGGTGAGCGGCGCCGGGTGCGGTACCAGCTCCGTTCGGCGCCGATGCGGATGGCACAGCAGTTCCTGGCCGCACTCGCCCGTGACTGGGACGCCCGGCTCGAGGCATTGACCGAGCACCTCGACCGGGCCGCAGCAGGCCCACTGATGAAAGCCCGAGGCAACGATGGCTGAGCACCGATTCACCTTGGCCGCCCGGCCCGCGGCGCCGGCCACCGCGAGTGCCGTCGTCTTGGCCGGGACGCTGGGGCTCGCCGCCGTCTGCTGGGGCTTGGCGGTCTGGCAGATGAGCGGTATGGACATGGGCACCGCAACCCAGCTCGGGTCGTTCGGCTTCTTCGCCGCAGCGTGGATGTCGATGATGGCGGCGATGATGCT
>JBPYES010000326.1:0-3774 GCA_051984825.1 Jatrophihabitantaceae bacterium | reverse complement strand
AGCAGGTTGTCGCCGGTCTTGCCGGGACGCTTCACCGCCTCCTCGTAGTAACGGCGGAACTGCTTCTCGAGCACGCCGTAGCTGTACTTCGCCTTCTGCTTCTCCTGCATCTGCAGCAGGTACTCGCTCTGCTTGATGCGGGCGCGGCCGTGTTGGCCGGGCGGGTAGGGACGACGCTCGAATGCCTTGTCGCCGCCGACCAGATCGACGTTCAGGCGGCGCGAAACGCGCGTGGCAGGACCTGTATAGCGAGCCATGAGTCACACCCTCCGGCGCTTGGGCGGACGGCAGCCGTTGTGCGGCTGGGGCGTGACGTCGGCGATCGTGCCGACCTCGAGGCCGGCGGCCTGAAGCGAGCGGATCGCTGTCTCGCGGCCCGAGCCCGGGCCCTTGACGAAGACGTCGACCTTACGCAGCCCGTGCTCCTGGGCCTTGCGGGCGGCGCTCTCCGCAGCCATCTGCGCGGCGAACGGCGTCGACTTGCGCGAGCCCTTGAAGCCGACGTGGCCGGCGGACGCCCAGCTGATCACGTTGCCCTGCGGGTCCGAGATCGTGACGATCGTGTTGTTGAACGTGCTCTTGATGTGCGCGTGACCGTGCGCGACGTTCTTCTTCTCCTTGCGGCGAACCTTCTTGGCTGCCGTCTTGCGCGGAGCTCCGGGCACGCTACGCCACCCCGCTCTTCGCGCGAGCGCTCATCGCAACGTTCGCTCCGCTCCGCGCCGCTACGCGGCTGCGATGCTCACTCACTTCTTCCCTGCCTTCTTCTTGCCGGCGATGGTCTTCTTCGGGCCCTTGCGGGTGCGCGCGTTGGTCTTGGTCCGCTGACCGTGCACCGGCAGGCCGCGGCGGTGGCGGATGCCCTCGTAGCAGCCGATCTCGATCTTGCGCCTGATGTCGGCAGCGACCTCACGGCGGAGGTCACCTTCGACCTGGTAGTTGTTCTCGATGTAGTCGCGCAGCTTGACGAGATCCTCGTCGCCGAGGTCGCGGGCGCGCAGGTCTGGGCTCACGCCGGTGGCGCTGAGCGCCTGCAGGGCGCGGGTACGGCCCACGCCGTAGATGTAGGTGAGCGCGACTTCGAGCCGCTTGTCACGCGGCAGGTCAACGCCGGCAAGACGTGCCATGGTTCTCCTGAACTGGTTGGTAGAGGTGTGGTGCGCACCCGTCCGTCCACAGTGGAACGGCCCCGGCCTCTGTCCGGGGGTGCTTAGCCGTCGTTGACGGCATCAGGCGTGCGCATGCTTGACGACGATCAGCCCTGACGTTGCTTGTGCCGCAGGTTCTCGCAGATCACCATGACCCGACCGTGGCGACGAATGACCTTGCACTTGTCGCAGATCGGTTTCACGCTCGGCTTGACCTTCAAGGCCGGCCTTCCTAGTTGATATCCGTTACTTGTAGCGGTAGACGATGCGGCCCCGGGTGAGGTCGTACGGGGAAAGCTCAACCACGACGCGGTCCTCGGGGAGGATGCGGATGTAGTGCTGGCGCATCTTCCCGCTGATGTGGGCGAGCACTTTGTGCCCATTGCTGAGTTCCACCCGGAACATCGCATTCGGCAAAGGCTCGACCACGCGCCCCTCGACCTCGATAGCCCCGTCCTTCTTGGCCATGTCCTCCGCTTTTCGTCGGTACTCCTGTCGCGGCACGCGATCGCACGAGCGACCGGCGTACCTGAGCTGGCGCCGCCAACGAGGGATATCCATCCGCGGCCCGCGGCCACAGCGGGCATGCGTGAAGGGCGGCGTACGCCAGCGACAAGTTTACGCAGACGGGCGTCCTGGCGCCAATCGGGCCCTGTTCGCGCGCCATACCGGCGGCACGGCCAGCAGCCCGGCGGCGACCACCAGCAACGTGACCACGCTCAGCCGGGACGCCAACGCCAGGGCCAGCGCCCCGGCGAGTGCTCCTATCGCGACATATGCCACGCGACGGGTGGCCTCGGTACGCCGTACAGCCGCACTCAGGAAGCCGACGCCCGCGACCACGAGCAGTACGCGAATCGGCGCCGGCCGGACCACGGCGATCGATTCGGCCAGCCCGATCGGTGCCAGCGACAGCACGCCGGCCGCCCACATCCGGGTGGACGTCGACAGGAATCGCAGCGGGTCGCTGGTCACCAGGTCGGGCCAGGAGGGTGCGGCGCGCCAGGGGCCTGGCGTCCCGGGGCGATCCAGGCGACGACGATGCCGGCGGCTACGCCCAGCGTGGTGATCAGGGACGTGTTCTTCGCAATGTCCGGCAGGACGAACAGCACCCAGTAGAGCGCCAGCCCGGCAGCGCCGCCGGCTGCGATCTGCCAGGCCCGGTATGCCGAGACACGGAGCGCGGAGCCGACCGACGGGGCGAACGTCAGCGCGGCCGCGATGAGGGCCACGCCTCCCCAGGCCTTGACGCTGTGCCACGCATTGTGGCCGCCCTCAGGCACGGAGATGCCGATGGCGACGGCCAGGAGGCTCGCGGCCGCGAACAGGGTCACCGCCACGTGCGGCCGTGGCGTCTGGTGCACGGATCCGGGCATCGGGCCGGGTAGTTCGGCGGTCGGCGGGCCGCTCGGGTGGCCGGGTGGCGGCGCTGCGGGTGGCGGCGGTGGCTGCTGAGACATGCCTGGCTGTTGGAACGTCATTGCGAGGTCCCTTCGCGGCGGGCGTCACATTCCCGGGAACCATAGCGGGACGATAGGGACGACCGGCGGCCGGGGCCCGCGACCTACGCAGCAGCGGACAATGCGGAAAGAGTTACGCCCCGGGCGGCTAGCTCGGCACGGCCGCCGTCCGGCGCGGTCAGCACCCAGGGGCCATCCTCCAGGATCGCGACCGTGTGCTCCCAGTGCGCGGCCAGCGAGCCGTCAGCGCTGGCGACGGTCCACTGGTCGCCCAGCTCGCGGGTTGCGGGTGTCCCCAGTGTCAGCATCGGCTCGACGGCCAGCGCCATGCCGGGCACCAACTGGGGTCCGCGGCCCGGGCGGCCGGTGTTGTGGACGTGCGGGTCCATGTGCATCTGTGAGCCGATGCCGTGGCCGCCGTATCCGGTGACGATGCCGAAGTCGCCGGATGCGTAGACCGACGTCTGGACGGCGTGGGCGATGTCGCTCAGCCGCCCGCCGGCCCGCACGGCGGTCAGCCCGTCCCACAACGCCTTCTCGCATGCGGCCGACAGGGCGGCGGCCTCGGCGGACACCACGCCCACCGGCATGGTGATTGCGGCGCCGCCGTGCCAGCCGTCGACGATGGCCCCGAAGTCGATCGAGATCAGGTCACCTTCGCGCAACACGGTGCCGGGCGACGGGATGCCGTGCACGACCTCATCGTTCACCGAGGCGCAGATCACCGCGGGGAACGGCGGGAAGCCGTAATTGAGGAACGAGGAGGTGGCCCCCTCCGATGCCAGGACGTCGCGGGCGATGGCGTCCAGGTCGGCCGTCGATACGCCCGGCGCGACGGCCGCACGCATCTCCGAAAGGCCTCGCGCCACGACCAGCCCGGCTTCGCGCATCAGCTTGATCTGGTCGATCGACTTCAGCTCGATCTGCTCGCGACGGCGCAACATCAGCTTCTAGTCGGCGAACGGGGCGAGCAGTGCGATCGCCCGTTCGGTGACGTCCTCGACCGGGCCGTGGGCGTCCATGCCTACGAGCTGTCCGCGCGAGTCGTAGAACTCGATCAGCGGCCGGGTCTGCTGGGTGTACACCTCGAGCCGGTGGCGCACTGTCTCGGGATAGTCGTCGTCGCGGTGGTAGAGCTCGCCGCCGCACCTGTCGCAGACGTTCTC
>JBPYES010000325.1:0-5032 GCA_051984825.1 Jatrophihabitantaceae bacterium | reverse complement strand
TGGCGCCTTTGCCCTTGCGGCCCGACGCTGGCGCGCGCTGTATCAGCTTGCGGCGTTGCTCCTCCCTGATCGCATCGGCCGTCAAGTCGGCGGTTGTTGAGATCTCGGCACTATGCATGTGCCGCGCCCGTGAAGGAATCACCAATGAGTCTCAGTAAGCAGCTCACCCGTGCTCTCGGCGTGGCCGCGCTGGCCGCGGCGGTTGTCGGCCTGGCCGTACCGGCAGACGCCAGCCCGGTGCCGCCGAGCGCGTCAACCGCGGTTCTCGGCACGTGGGTGAACACCAACGCGAACACCCGAAGCGTCAAACAGGTCATCATCACCCCGAACCGGATCGGCAACGTTAACGTCGACGCGTTCGGCGCCTGCGTACCGACGCTGTGTGAGTGGGGCGCCGTGCCGGCAATCGTGTACGGACCCAACGTGTCGGCCAAGACCGGCGCGACCTTCCAAACGAATCAGCGGTTCCTCGCGTCCGGCAAGGAGTGGTCGCGCACAACCCTGCTCGGCAACGTCGCCCGCACCGCCAGCGGGGGGCTCCTGCTGAGCCTGCGCGAACTGACGGTCTTCGAAGACGGATCCGGCCGCAAGAACTACACCGTCACCGAGACCTTCGTCCGCAGCGACGGTGGCAAGGTGTCGCGGCTCGGTAACCCGGTCGCAAGCTACGTGCGCGGCAACCCGCCGCTACTCGTTTCCGCGGCGCTGGGCAACTGGAAGAACACTTCGCTGACCGGTGCCCTGGTCTCCATCAAGATCACCGGCACGACCGCGAGCCCGGTCGTGGAGGCCTTCGGCCGCTGCTCGCCGACCCCCTGTGACTGGGGCAAGGTCCGCGCTATCGCCTACGGCCCATCGATCAGCGCGCCTACCGGCAACACCGCGCTCGCGCCGTACCGGTTCAGCTTCAAGAACACCCAACTGGTCATCACCTACAGCCGCGCTCTCAAGACTGAGAGGCTGACCGTCGGCGAATACAACGAGTTCACCGACGGAAGCGGACGCTCCAACTACGCGATAACAGAGACCTTCGTCCGAGCCTAACCGCCGCGCTGAGCCGGTGGCAGCCGAATCGCCGCCACCGGCTCGCGCACGCCCCGGCCCTCGGCTCCTCGAGACAGCGACTGTCAACACCGCTGCCAATCGCCGCAGAACTCTGACGAGCGCCGGCTCTTGTGCCTGTCTGTGCCACTGAACTGAGGCACCTGCCCAGCAACGGCGGTGATGGACACTCACCAGCTGGAGAGGGCTTGGGCGCACGTCCTTATAGAAATTGGTAACACTTTTAGACGTCCCTCGCCGCGACCGATTCCGGCAGTCGTGCATCCAAACGTGATAGCAAGCCGCGGGCTTACAACCATTCGTGTATCAGTGCGCGCGGTTTGAGCTCTGCTAGGAGACAAGGCGACGCGGTCTACAGCAGATCTTTGGAGGCCCGGCATGAAGCGGCTGTTTATCCTGGTGAGCCTAATGCTGGTACTGGCCGCCTGCGGCTCCCAGTCCAGACCCGGTCCGAGCGCCGACCAAAGCAGCGGTCCGACCGATGGTCAGACCAGCGGTAACCGGAGTGACAATCCGAGCGCTTCCTATAGCGCTGTGTTCGGGCAAATCGTCGACCACATCACGGGACAGCCATACCCGAATGCGTACGTTCGGTTCGCGTGGCTCGTGGATGCAAACAATGAGAAAGAGATTCACACTGTCACCGACGCTAGTGGGAGGTACGAAATCCAGCTCCCAGCGGGCCAATACCAGGTGACAGCAGGCGACGCTTGCGACCTTAACGCAGGCTTCGCCATAATCGGGAGGACTCCCGACGACATAATGATCACCGTACCCGGAACCACCATCGTCGATTTCGTTGAATACCCGATAACCCCGGGGGCCGACATACCGGGCGCTTGCTGATCGGATCAGATCTGAAAGCGCTTGAGGCAATGTGCTGGCCATGAGGGCTTCAGCCCGATGTTGATTGAAACAGATCGACGTACCTGATCATTCATCAATGGGGGGGCGCCAGTCGGCTGCGAGTAGGCCGTAGAGGACCTCATCGACGAACGCGCCGTAAACCCAGACTGCCTCGCGCAGCGTGCCGTCCAGGACAAACCCATTGCGGGTTGCGGCGCGGATCATCGCAGCGTTGTCGGCTAGCGTGTCGATCTGCAGCCGATGCATGCCACGCGCCGTGAAGCCGTATTCGCACAACACCGTGACCACGTCCGTGCCCAGGCCGCGCCCGCGAAACGACGGACGCAGTGACATGCCCAAGTGCGCGACGCGGTTGTGCGAGTCGAGCCCCCACAGCGAGGCCTCACCGGCCAGCTCGCCGCTGGCGAGCACGACAACCGAGAACGCGAGGAACTCATCATCCGGGCTCGCCACGCGGTATGGCGAGTCCGGACTGCCAGCGGCAATTGGACGCCACGGCCGCATCGATCCACGCGAACGCGTCCTGACGTCCTCGTACAGGTCGGCGTGCAGGACGGCGACGTCGGCCTCCTCGCGGGCCCGCAACGCAACCTTGGTACCTCGCAGCATGCGGCACAGTCCACCAGCAGAGCCGGCCCAGCGAAAGTCGAATGCGTCATTGCTCAGACACGGGATGGCCGAGCGTCAAGGCTCGCGACGCTCACCCGGGGTCGGCGCGGAACACCCGCACGAGCGCCCGCACCGAAAGGATCGCGGCGATCACCAGCAGGCAGTAGCCGCAGAAGGAGTACAGGCTGACGGTCTTGCTCAGGGCTGGCCCGCCGCGTAACCCGATCATCAGCACCGCAATAATTCCCGCCGCCGCGCCCAGGAACGCCAGCAATACCCGGTGCACCAGTCCGGTCAGGTACCGGCGGTCCGAGGGGTCCGCGAGAATCCGGACGCTGACGGTCAGCCGGCCGTCTTCGAGCGCGGCGCCGATCCGGTCGATCCGCCGGGGCAGCCGCCGCAGCATCGGCATCAGCGTGGCCAGTTCGTCGGCTGCGGTCTTTCTGATCACCTCGGGGCGAAGTTGCGCCGTTAGCTGGTTTTCAGCGAAGCGCCTGGCCTCGGCCACGATGTCAAAGCCGGGAGCCAGCTGCGACAGCGTCCCCTCCATCGTGGCCAGCGCGCGGAACACCGCTGCTATCTCCAGCGATACCGCGAGCCCGTAATCGGCGGCGATGCGGAACAGGTCGGTGAACATCCGGACGTCGGGCGTGATGCCTGCCGCGACGTACCGCGCCAGGAACCGGCCCAGCGCCCGTTCCAGCCGCGGCTCGTCCAGCTGCTCCGGCCGGTACACCACGTCCAGCAGCGCATCTTTGAGCAGGACCGCATCGCCGCGGTCCAGGGCCAGCAACAGCCGCTGCAGCGCGCCACGCAGCCCCGCGTCGATCCGGCCGACCGAGCCCCAGTCGAGCAGGCCGAGGCGGCCGTCGCTGAGCAGCAGAATGTTGCCCGGGTGCAGGTCGGCGTGGAATATCCCGTCCAACATGACCTGGCCGAGCAGGCCGTCGAGCAGGTCACGGGCCAACGCCGCCCGCGATTGGGCCGGCAGGCCCGCCGCGGCGCTCAGCAGCGGGCGGCCGTCGAGGTACTGCATCACGAGCACCTGCTCGCCGCAGTACGGCTGGTAGGCCGCCGGCACCCGCAGGCCTCCGTGCCGGGGGGTAGCCGCCACCGCGGTCAGGTTCTGCGCCTCGATTCGCAGGTCGAGTTCCTCACGCAGCGCGACGGCGAAGCCCTGGGCCAGGTCGACGGCGCCGACCGAGCGGCCCCATCGGGTACTGCGCTGGAGCCGGACCGCCAGCCGCTGGACGATGTCCAGGTCGCAGCGGACCACGCCGGTCACGTCCGGTCGGCGCACCTTGACGACCACCCGGTCCCCGGACGGCAGCATCGCGGTATGCACCTGGGCGATGGAGGCGGCCGCGGTCGGCTCTTGGTCGAATCGGGCGAACGTCTCGGTCACCGGACCGCCGAGCGACTCTTCGAGCACCTGGCTGATGTCCGGCCACGGCACCTTGGGCGCGTCGTCCTGGAGCCGGCTCAGCTCGCTGATGAACTCCGGCGACAGCAGGTCGCGCCGCGTGGACAGCACCTGCCCGAGCTTGACGAACAGGACCCCGCCGTCTTCGAGGGCCAGCCGGAGCTTGCGCGCCAGTCGGGCGCGCCCCTCCACGGTGGCCAGTTCGGACCGCCGGCCTCCGCGCAGGTAGGCGATCAGCCCATGACGGGCGAGTATCCGGGTGATCTGCCAGTAGCGGCGCGCCCGGGTGGCCAACCGCCGCGTGCCGCGTGTCACGCGCAGCGCACCCGGCAGCGACCCGCTCGGCACGAGTGCCTCCGAGACAACCAGAAAGAGCAGGCCCACCAGCACCGCGACGACGACACCGAGCAAGACGAACCACAGGCCTGGCAGGATGCCCGGCTGCTTCGACGAAGCGGAGGCGCCTCCCATCGCCGCGACGATCGGCGAGGCGGCGAAGAACGCGATGAGCGCCGCGATCACCGTGCGCAGCGGCGACAGCGTCATCCCCATCAGCCGGCGCAGGCCCGCCGCAAGGATGAGCACGGTGAGCACGGTGAAGAACGCGAACAGCGGAATGCTCAGGACGGTCACGGCAAACTGCTTCGCGATCGGCGCGGTGACGGGTGCATCGGCGGCATGAATATTCGATGCTGACGGGAACCTGCCGTAGGACTGCACGAGGTGCGCGATCATCGCGTGTTCCCTCCGTCGTTGGCGCCGGCCATCCCGCCGTCACCAACGCTAGGAACCAGCCGCCCGGTGCGGCATCGGCCGACCGGCCACAACCCGGCCAGCGGGGTATGCCGAACGGCCTACCGGCCACCGCCCTCGCGGTGTACGAGGCCCGGGCTAAGGCAGGAGGCAAAGGGCGTCGCAGACAGACAGTGCGTCACTGGCTGCCTGGCCTGATGAGGCCGGACTCGTAGGCCAGCACGACGGCCTGCACGCGGTCGCGGAGGTCGAGCTTGGCGAGTATCCGCCCGACATGGATCTTGACGGTTCCCTGGGACAGGTGCATCTCGCCGGCGA
>JBPYES010000324.1:0-3141 GCA_051984825.1 Jatrophihabitantaceae bacterium | reverse complement strand
GAGTAGGCGTCCTGGACCAGCCAGGTGCGCCCGTCCTCGCTGTTCTTCTTCACGAAGAAGCCGAGGATGCCCGCGGTGACGGCCATCAGGACGTCGCTCGCATGGGCGACGAGACCGGGTGACTGCGCGTCGAGCCGGTCCAGCGACTGCCCCGGCTGCAGCACGTAGCCGATCAGCCCCGTGATCGAGCTCCAGAATCGGCCGCCGCTGTTGGTGCCCTCGCCGTACGTGGACGTGACGTCCTCGATCTCGGCGACGGCCTGCATGACCATGAACAACCGCGGAAAGCGCAGCCGGGCGTAGTTGGTCGCCAGCAGTTCGAGCAGCGAGTGCGCGAGTTCCTGCGCGCCTGCACCCGCCGAGACGCCCCAGGTCTCCACCTGCGACCCAATGAAGTCGAGCACGACGGCGATGTCGGCGATTGCCTGCGCACCCGCCTCCGCGGTCGGGTTCGCCGCGTCACGGTAGGTCTTGATCGAGTCGAGGTAGGTCGCCGGGAACGGATCGCTGTCCGCGGCGGCGGCCGGGTCGCCGCCGAGGTCCCTGATCAGCGCCGCCTTGGCGAGCGGGTCGCCGATCGCGTCGCCGACGAACTCGAAGAACTTCATCGCCTCGGCGGCGAGCAGTTGCAGCACGTCCGGGTCGGCCATCACGGCCCTCCCGGTGGAGCCTCGAACACCTTCTGCCGCAGCCGGCTGGGCGGCGCCTCGTCCTCGGGACCGAGCGCGGCCACCTGAACCAGGAACGGTTCCGGCTTCGGCTCGACAGCCGCCGGCTGATCCGGGTCTGCGAAGGTCGTGTAGACCTCATGGATCGCGTTCAGAGTGCCGCCGTCGCCCCGCTGGAACTGCACCCGCCCGACGTTTGCGCGGAAGAGGATCTGCCGCGCGTTCCGCAGCCGGGCAAGGGCGTGCTGGTGGCGCGCGGCCACGGCTTGGTACGCGTCGAGCACGGTAGCCGGGTCGGCCAGGTGCGCGTCGATCGCGTTCTCGTCGATGTCGAGCAGGCGGATGCCGGCCGGGCGCTCGCTGTCCGCCCTGCCGTCCTGCAGCAGCTTGACCCGCCAAGCCCAGTCCGGGGGCCGGGCCGGGTTGAGCCGGCTCGCCTTGTGTGGGTCGAACTGCTCGGGATGCGCCGGGTCGTTGTCGTCGGGCCAGCCCCACGTCGGGATGAGCACCGGCACGGACTGCAGGCGCGAGCGCATGACCGGCACCAGATCCAGTTGGGTCTTCCCATCCGGCAGCAGCACCAGGTCGTCGAGCGGCTGGTTCCAGGCGATGCGCTCGACGCCGAGGTCGGCCCGCACCATCTGCTGCGCGAAGCCGAGCGAGCGGTCGATGAACGTGATGAAGACCGGCATCACGTTCTTGAACCCGCTCGACGTGAACTGGGCGATGCGCGCCGGCCGGCTTGCACCGGAACGCCAGTAGCTCATCAGCGTTCCGGACGAGTAGTGCACGTCGCCGGACAACAGCACGACCCGCTGATACGGCTCGAGCCGTTGCAGGAGGTGCTCGAAGGTGACGGTGTCGAACGCCCACGCCTCGATGGCGTCCGGGTTGGTGCCCAGCATCTCGCGCAAGCCGGTGGTGCTACTCGGCGAGAGGTCGGAGTCCTTCTTGGCGCCGGTGGCGGCGTCGAAGGCGCGGTACGACAGCGGCGCGACGATCTCGTCGAGCGTCGGCGGTCCGATCACCTGCAGCGGTGCGATCACGATCAGCACCTCTTTGCCGGCGGGCAGCGGCGGCAACGGGATCTGGTCGACCTGCGCGTCGATCGACACATTGCCGGGCGGGCCGTTGCGGGAGCCGTAGCTGCGCCGGGTGCGGTTGTCGAACGCGATCACCCGATAGGCCGGCCCGTCGATTGTGAAATGCCAGAGGATCGGCGGTGTCACCGAGTCGTAGCGGCCGTCGGCGGTCGGGGTGTTGCGCAGGTCGTGCCCGAACAGGCGCGCAATGCTGTCGGCGACGCTGGGGTCGGGTCCCTTCTGCGTTCCGTCCGGAAACAGTTGCGGCACAAGGGAAAGCAGCTGGTGGCGCGGCCCGCTGTCGTAACGGATCGGGTCGTTGCCCCAGTCCTGGAACAGCGCGTACCCGATCATCGCGTTGCGCAGGATCGCCTGCCCCAGTTGGGTGGTGAGCACCCGGTCGCGCCACATCGGGTTCAGGAAGTAGTCGTCGGTGACGTCGTGATCGTCGAGCACCATGTACGTAGGCACGTTGGCCAGCGCGCGCTGCACCTTGGGCAGTGTGCGGTGGAACTCGCGCAGCACCTGATGGTTGTGGCGCAGTTTGTGCTGCCGGTCCTCGGGCGTCGTGGTCTTCTGCTTCTGCTCTGCCACGTACAGGTGGCCGGCGATGCGGTCCGGGAATTCGACGTCGGGCATTCGGATGTCGCCCACGTCCGGCAGCTGTTCCTGCCAGCCGAATGCACGCGTGTTCTCGGGATGGTTCGGATCCGCGGCGAAGGTTGCACCGGTCACCTGCGTCCCCCACACGGCGTTGCTCCATACCGTGAGGTACAGCGCGGAGAACTCGCCGAGGGACAGCACGTGGCTTTCGCCGTCCTCGCTGGTGAATTGCGCATCCCGCCGCGTGACGGATAGCCGCCGCTCCTCCGGAAAATGCGCCCGATCGACCGGCAGATCCGGGTCGGTCGCCGTGACGACCGGGTCTTCTGGGACGTAAGCCGCGGCGGGGTTGTTGGGGTCGACGGTCGTCACGTTCTTCTTCGCGATCGTGTCGAGCCGGATGTGCTCGATCGGGTCAGCGCCGGTTGTTCCGATGAGCTGCTGAGCCACGTCCATGACGAGCAGCATGTGTAGCGGCGTGACGTCGTCGGCGTAGATCTGGTCGCCGCCGAGGAACAATTGATGCGGCCGGGCGCGCGGATCCTTGTACCGGTCGTCGCCGAAGATCAGGTCGTCGACCATGGCCAGTGCGTCCGGATCGGGATGCCCGGCCCGGCGGCAGGAACCGTAGAGCAGATTCAGGTTCGCCAGGTCGGATGGTGGTGGCGCGAAGCTCGGCAGCAGGTTCGGCTCGAACCCGAGTGGCACGCGAATCGGACGCTGGCCGTTTCCGCCGTCGTCCGCGGTGAGCAGTCCGAGGGATGCGAGCGTCTGCGCCGTATCTCCGT
>JBPYES010000323.1:0-2651 GCA_051984825.1 Jatrophihabitantaceae bacterium | reverse complement strand
ACCACCTGCCACCCGGCCCGGCAGATCGCCATGGTGAGGTCGGTGTCTTCGGCGAGCGTGTCATCGCTGACGCCGCCGGCGTGCGTGATCGCGATCCGGCGGAACGCGCCGATCGCGCCCGGCACCGTCGGCATACACCGCAGCACGTCGAACATTCGCCGGTCCAGGTTGAAGCCGATCACGTACTCGATGTGCTGCCAGCGCCCGAGCAGGCCGCGCCTGTTTCCCACCTTGGTGTTGCCGGAGACTGCGCCGATGTGCGGGTCGGCGAACGGCGCAACCAGCTCGCGCAGCGTCTCGGCCTCGAACACCGTGTCCGCATCCACCAGCACCAGCACCTCGTGCAGTGCTGCGGCGATCCCGGTGTTCAGCGCGGCGGGCTTGCCTCCGTTGGGCCGGCGCACCACCCGGACGTTGGGGAGCGCGAGCGTCGCGGCCAGCTCAGCCGTGCCGTCGGTCGAGCCGTCGTCGACGACGACCACCTCGAACACGGGGTAGTGGCTGGCGGCGAGCGACCGCACCGCGGCGACGATCCCGACGCGCTCGTTGTAGGCCGGCACCACGATCGACACCGGCGGCAGATACGGGTACTGCATGAGCGGGCGGTCGCGGCGGCGATGGCGCCGGGCGAACAGCATGAGCACGCCGAGCCGGGCAACGCAAAGGGCCCCGGCGATCGCGAAGCCCCACCACAGCAGTCGCACGAACCAGGTAGCCGCGAGCACCGCGAAGATCAGCGCGCTGCCCCGGGCGCGCTGCGAGAAAGACGCCGGGTGCCACGGCGGCGACTGGCCGGCCGCCTGCGACGCCGTCACGAACCGGTACCCGCGGGCTTGCAGCGCCGGAATGAGCCGGGTTAGCGCCGTCACCGTCTGCGACCGGTCGCCGCCGCCGTCGTGCAGCATGATCACCGCGCCGTGGCTGCCCGCCGGAGTGCCGCCTCGCACGATCGCCGTTACGCCGGGGCGCTCCCAGTCGCGGGTGTCGAGGTCGGCGAGCACAACGCGGTAGTTGCCGGCGCGCGTGATCGCCCGCCAGGTGCTGGCATCGAGGGCGCTCGGCACCGACGAGTACGGCGGGCGGAGCAGGTCCGTCGTGTACCCCGTGGCTGCGGCGATGGCGAGCTGCGTCTGATCGATCTCGAGCCGTTCCTGCCATGCGGGCAGGCCGGCCAGGTCCGGGTGCGTGAACGTGTGCACGCCGATGTCATCGCCGTCGCCGATCATGCGGCGTAGCAGCTCCGATCGGGCCGTGACGTTCTCGCCGATCACGAAGAAGGTAGCCGGCACGTGATAGTGCTCGAGGACCGCGAGCACGCGCGGCGTCCAGGCGCTGGGTCCGTCGTCGAAGGTGAGCGCGACGGTGCGGGCCGGAATGCGGGCGCCGGCGCGTGGCGATCGCGCGTCGATTAGCGGGCCCCCGGCGCGGACCGCGGACGGCACGGCGGCAAGCTCGCCGCTCCCGTGCGCCGGCGCGTGCGGCCCTTCGCCGTGGTGGCCGTGTGTGTAGCCGGCGATCGCGAGCAGCAACGTCGCAACGAGGAGCACGGCGGCGAGCAGCAGCCAGTGCGACCGCGGATCGCGGCCTCGTGCGTCGGTCACGGGTGCCGGGTGTGACCTGGCGGTGTGGGGGGCTTGTTGCCGCGTGTGTGTCCCGGGGCCGACGAGGATGCGGTCGCCCTCGGTGTCGTCGATGACGGCGCTGGGGTCGAGGTCGGCAGGGACGCCGGCGAGGTCAGCGGCGCCGCCGGGACGGGCGTGCCGTGCGCCGGGGTCGTCGGCACACCGGGCGGACTGCTGACCGCCAGAACCACCTGGGGAGTCGGCCCGGCGGCGGTGTGCTGGTTGCCCGACTGGGCGGCGGGGTGTTGCGCCGGCAGCCGCGCCGGTCGCGTGAACCCCGGCATCGGTACGCCGCTGAGCAGACTGATCAGCACCACGATCGTGGCGGCGACCAGAACGGCTGCCGCTGTCCGGATGCCGATCCGCAGCGCGCGCGTCCGGCTGCCCGTCGCATCGGCGAATACGGTCAGGTTGGTGGTGTGCCGGCCCAATAGGGTCCTCTCGCCGCGCGCGTACGTACAGCAAACCGACGGCAAAGCGCCCAGCGTTACTGGCGGATTAAACTTCCCCACGTCTGGGTTGGGTGTATTAGGTCGGTGTCAGCGCTGCTACGCTGTGATTGCGACCAGCCTCCGTTTCGGCGGAGGTGTGCAAGCGGAAGCTCAAGCCTCCCACCCGTGCCGCTCATGGTGTGCCGGGTCCGGTCCGTGGATGCCGGTATTCGTCGTCCGCGGACGGTTCGGAAGACGAGGCCCCGCGCGCACTAGCAGCGGGGCCTTTCGCATGTAACGGGGCGTCGGCCCGATATGTCAACAGGAACGACCAAGGAGGTCACATCAGCTCTGAACCTAGGATCAACGACCGGATCCGCGTACCAGAGGTACGACTCGTCGGACCCGAAGGTGAGCAGGTCGGCATAGTCCCTATCGGCAAGGCGCTCGAACTCGCCGCCGAATCCGACCTGGATCTGGTCGAGGTCGCCCCCATGGCCCGCCCGCCTGTCGCGAAGCTCATGGACTACGGGAAGTTCAAGTACGAGAGCGCGCAGAAGGCACGCGAGGCCCGGCGCAACCAGACCCTCACCGTCAT
>JBPYES010000322.1:0-13499 GCA_051984825.1 Jatrophihabitantaceae bacterium | reverse complement strand
CGGTCACCGTGAAGACGGTTCGCCCGAGGGATCGGCCAGGAGCCGTGACAGGTCGACAGTCAGCGGCCACGGGTCATCGCTCTGGTGCACGTGCACCAGCGTCGCGCCTTCGCTGGTCGAGCAGGTGAACCGAAGCACTCGCGGCTGCGCGAGGAAGATCCGGTATGCGATTAGCCACGGCGGCTCGTAGCCGATGATCTCGGCTTCAGCGGCCCTCACGGTGCCCCCCTCGCGCACCGTGAGGGCCAGCGCCATCCCGACCCCGATGATCGCCGCCGGTTCGGCGTCGACGTGGAGCACGTCGGTCAGCCAGTCACCGAGCCGGGCCGGTGTCGCTAGTTCTGCGAACACCGCCGCGACTGGGCGACCCAGGGTCACGTAGTGATCCATGCATCGCCCCCTTGTGCCGAACGATTCGAGTGTCTGCGACCGGTTTGCCGAACGCTGCGCGGAACTTATGCTGGCCGGGTGCCGCGCGACTAGGCGCTAGTTGCTGCATTGTTGCTGCATCGTTGGCCGCCGCGACCGCACCTGGGGGAAAGGGCGCCGATGCGGGATCTGGCCGGGTTTCGCGATGCGACTCGCGAGCACCGCCGGGCGGTCGGCCGCACCCAGCAACAACTCGCCCGCGCGGTAGGACTGCACCCGCACGTGCTCAGTCACAAGCTCAACGGCCACGGCGATGCAATCCTCACCGCGGCCGACGTGACTGGCATCATCACCGCCCTCGCGGCGTGGGGCGCGCTGGTCCGACGATCGGATGCCTACGCATTGCTCGAGCTGATGGCGCTGCCGCCGCAGGCCATCCCGGACTCGGCCTGGGCCGCACCGCCGTTGGCCACGCTGCTCGCTGACGAGATCCCGGCTCGGCCGCAGCGTCCCGAATCGAAGATTCGGGTTTCGGGCGAACCTACGACCGAGATCCCCGTGTCCATGCCGCGCCGCTTCGACGCGGCCGCGCTGCCCGTCCCGGCAACAAGGTTGATCGGACGCAGTGTCGAGCGCGACGCGACGATCGCGGCACTGAACACCTCGCGGCTGGTGACGCTGACCGGAACCGGCGGCGCCGGCAAGACCCGGCTCGCGTTATACGTCGCGTCCGAGCTGTCCGGCCGTTACGCCGATGGCGTCGCCTTCGTCGATCTCGCGGCCGTGCGCGATCCCGCGCTGCTCACCGTCACGATCGTCCGTGCCATCGGTCTGGCGCCGGCGTCGACCACGGCGGCCGAAGCCGATTTGATCGAAGCGCTACGTGGCCGCGAGTTGCTACTCGTCCTTGACAACCTGGAACACCTGCTCGAGGAAACCCCGGTGGTGAGCCGGTGGCTGGCCGCGGTGCCCGGGCTCAGCCTGCTCGCCACCAGCCGGATCCCGCTGCGGCTCTACGGCGAGCACGTCGTACGGGTACCGCCGCTGGGCCTGCCGGCCAGCAGCGACGGAGCGGCCGCCAGTGAAGCGGTGCAGCTGTTCCTGCAGCAGGCGCGTGCGGTGCGTCCGGACTTCGCGCCGGTAGGTGCCGAGCTTGCCGCGGTGGCCGCGATTTGTGCCGTGCTCGACGGGCTGCCACTGCCCATCGAACTGGCCGCGGCAGCGCTCAAGCTGTACCCACCGCAGGCGCTGCTGCCGATGTTGGAATCGCGCCTCGCCGTGCTCACCGGCGGCCCGCGTGACCTGCCCCAGCGGCAGCAAACCCTGCGCGCCGCCCTGGACTGGAGCCACTCCCTGCTCGACCACGACGCACAGCAGTTGTTCAGCGCCCTCGGCGTGTTCGCCGGACCGTTCGAGGCAGACGCCGCCGTGGCGGTTCACAGCGTGGCCGGCGGCCGGAACGGCATGCTGGCGCAGTTGGCCGACCTCAGCGATCACAGCCTGCTGGAGGTCGCGCCAGGTTCGACTCCGCGCTTCCACATGTTGGAGACGGTCCGCGAGTACGCATCCGCCCGGCTCGCCGAAACCGGCGAACGTGACCAGATCCGCCGCCGGCACCTGAAGCATTACGTCGCAGCGGTTGCGGCCGGCGAGCACGGCATTTCTGGCCGCTCCGACGCCGAATGGCTCGACGCGGTGACCGACGCGTATCCGAACATCCGCGCCGCGCTCGACTTCGCCCGGACCCGCGCCCAACAGGACGACGGCGACCTGCTCGATGAGGGTCTGCGTCTGGCGACCGGTCTCGTTCAGTTCTGGCAGCGCCGCGGATCGGTCGCGGAGGGCGTTCTGCAGCTCGATCGGCTGCTCGCGCTTGACGACGTGCGCCGCGCGGCCCGGCCCGAAACGCGAGCGGCAGCGCTGATCGAGGCCAGCGCGCTGGTCTGCTTCGTCGGCGACTACCCGCGCACCATTGAACTTGCTCGAGACGGCCTCGCGGTGTGCGAGCAGCTCGGCGATCACCGCGGCGTTTCCCGCGCCTACCGCTTCATCGGGGAAGCGGCGATCGACATCGGTGACGACGACGAGGCCGAACGCTGCTTCCAGCTCCAGCTCGACGAAGCCGTGCGGGCCGGCGACGTCCGCGGTCAGGCAACGGCATACAACATGCTCGGTCAGGTCGAACGCCATCGGGGCAACTACCAAGAGGCAACCGCCCTGACGCGGCACGCACTGCGCGGATTCGCGGCAATACACGACCGCCTCGAAGTTGCCATGATTCTCGACAGCCTTGGCGAAGCCGCCCGCGACGACGGCCGAGCCGAGCGGGCTCGGCGCCTGTACCGCGCCGCGCTGTACCGCCATTGGCAACTGCGCGACGTGCGCGGCATGGCCTACGACGTCGAAGGGCTCGCCGCAGCAGCAGCCCTCGACGGCGACGGCCGTCAAGCGCTGACGTATCTCGGAGCGGCACAAACGCTGCGCGAACACAACGGCGCCGCGCTGCCACCTGTAGAGCAGGCGATCCTCACGCGGATCCTCGCACCAGCCATCGCGCCCCTCAGCCCGGAAGACCAGTACGAAGCGCTCGCGACCGGCCGCAACCAACACGAGCAGACCATCGCGGACGCTCTTCGGCAGAGCTGAGGTCCGCGGGGACGCCGGCGTGCATCGCCGCAGCAAGTTTCGAGCAACTTTTGGCGATCAAACCTGTACAGAAACCCGCCCTGATTAGACAAGGCTCTCCAGGAGCGCGCGCGCAAGCAGGAGCACTCGGAGTGGCAACGCAAGCGGGCCAAAGAAGCCAAGCAGGAGGCGAGGAAATAGCCGCTGAGACTCCACCCGAGCCGTGAGCCGTCACGTTGGGCTCACGGCTCATCAGCCACCGGGATATGGGGCCAGGCGCCGGTGGCGTTGATGCGGATTGCGTTGATGCGGCCAGTGTGGTTGACGGTCAGCTGGATCACTGCGCGCAGCTGGCGGTCGTGGAAGCCGAGTAGCACCGGCTCCGGGCCGGTGGATACCGCAACGAGTCGTGCTGTTCGGCGGCTCCAGAAGCGCAGGAGGTTGTGCGCGACGGCGCGGGCACCGGTGACGACGCGGTCCGGGTAGAGGTCGATCCAGCCGGACACGTTCGGGTCCAGCACTTCGAGCAGCCCGGACAGGTTGCCGCTCGAGCTGGCCTGGATGAACCGCTCGGCCAGGAGCCGGTGTTGGGTGTCGAGCGCCGCGCCGCGGGTCGAGCCGACCGTCGTATCTATCTTGACGCGGGCGCGGCGGGCGAGCTGGCGGCAAGCCTGGGGCGTCCGGCCGACCGTTTCGGCGATGGTCTCGAAGGGCAACTGGAACACGTCGTGCAGGACGAACGCCACCCGCTCTGCGGGTGTGAGCCGCTCGAGCACGACGGTCAGTGCGCGGCCTACCGTGTCATCGAGCGTGACGCGGTCGGCCGGGTCGAGGAACGCAGCCCCGGTGCCGGGGAGGCTGGATTCGACGGCGGCCACGTCGAACGGGCGCGATAGTCGCCGCCGCGCGGAGCGGATCTGGTCCAGGCACAGCCGGCTGGTTATGACGGTGAGCCAGCCCCGGAGATCCTCGATCGCCGCGATGTCGGCCGTCATCAACCGCGCATAGGCGTCCTGCACAGCGTCCTCGGCCTCGCCGATGTCGCCGAGCATGCGGAACGCAAGATTCACCAGGTAGGGCCGGTGCGCCTCCCACGCCGCGTCGAACTGCACAGCTGGGCTCGTCTCGCGATTGCCGTGTGTCACAGAACTACGACGGCCGAGGCCGCGGAAATGTGACGGCCGCGACACGACGTCACATCGGGTGCCGGTCGCCCGTCGTGTCCGTGAGTTCAAGCGAAGGGACACGACATGACAGCGACCTCAGCCGTCGTCGAGGCGGACGAACTTGTCAAGGTGTATTCGGGTGAGATCCGTGCCGTCGACCGGATTAGCTTCACTGTGGCGGCGGGCGAGGCGTTCGGCCTGCTCGGCCCGAACGGCGCCGGAAAATCCACCACCATCGGCATGCTCACCACCACGGTGAAGCCAACCTCCGGACGCGCGAGGCTCGGTGGGATGGACGTGGCCCGGGATCCCACCGCCACCCGCGCGATCAGTAGCGTCGTGTTTCAGGACGCCGTCGTCGACCGCCCGCTCACCGGACGGCAGAACCTCGTGTTGCACCTGAAGCTGTGGGGCGTGCCGCCGGCGGCCGGCCAGTCCCGGACCAACGAGCTGGCCGAGGCGGTAGGTATCGCGGGGCTGCTGGACCGGGCGGTGGCGACCTACAGCGGCGGCGAGCGCCGCCGACTGGAGATCGTCCGGGCGCTGCTGTCCGCGCCCCAGGTGCTCTTTCTGGACGAGCCGACCGTCGGGCTCGACACCCGGGTGCGGCACGACCTGTTCGACGCGATCGCGACGATCCGGCAGCGCACCGGGGTCACGATCATCATGACGACCCACTACCTCGACGAAGCTGAACGGCTCTGTGACCGGCTTGCGATCATCGACACCGGCCGGATCGTCGCCTGCGATACTCCGCGCGCGCTGCTTGCCTCGATCGGCGACGAGGTGCTCGACCTGCGGGTGTCCGACCCGTCCGCCGCCGTTGGTGCGCTCCGCGCTCACGGCATCGACGAGCGCGACATCGCGGTCACCGGCTCGACAGTGACCGCGTCGCTGCGCGGTATCCCCGCTCATCGGCTCTCCGAGCGGCTCAGCGCGCAGGACATCACCGTGCACGCGGCGACCACCCGCCGCCCCACCCTCGACGACGTCTACCTCCGCCTCACCGGCGCCCGCATCACCGGCTCCGACAACTGAAAGGCAAGCTCATGACGACCACCGTCACCACCGCTCCTCCGGTTGCAGGCAGGACCGCAGCCGTCACTCGGCCGTCGAATGTCGTTCCAACGCTCACCGCGCGGCGGCTTGCGCTGATGATCCGCTCGCCGCGTTCAGTCGCGATACCGCTGCTCGCCCCGCTGTTGTTCGCGATGGTCGTGGCTCCCGCGCTCGGCAACACGCTTGCCGCACCGGGTCAGCACAAGACCTACATGACCTTCGTCGCGCTCGCCGCCGCAGGTCTGCTCATCCCCGTCAACTGCCTGTTCGCCGGCCTCGGCGTGCTCACCGATCGGCAGAGCGGCGCCATGCGCGAGCTGCTGATCGCGCCCATCCGGCGCGCCTCGATTGTGCTCGGCAATCTGGTAGCTGCGCTGATCGTCACTGCAGCCCAGGTAACCGTGCTGATCCTGGGCGCGGCGGCGCGCGGCGCACAGTTTCAGGTCGGCCAACGTGTGCTCTGGCTGATCGCCGCCGCGGTCGCGTTCGCGGTCTTCGTCTACGCCCTCGCCGAGATCTTCGCGACGCGCATCGCTAATCCGGAGGAGTACACCGCTCTCGTTCCCCCAATTGCGATCGTCCCGTTCTTCTTTGCAGGCACGCTCTACCCGATCACCTCGCTGCCGGGATGGCTGGCCGCGGTGGCCAAGGTGCTGCCGCTGACCCACGCGGTCGCGCTGTTCCGCTACGGGCTCACCGGGCAAGGCGGCCAGGCCCTGCACAACATCTGGGGTGGCACCGACACCGGCATGATGGCCCTGCTGTCCCTGCTCGTCGTCGCTGCCTACGCCATCGTTGCGATAACTCTCGCCCTGCGCTTGTTCGCGAAGGCTGGCACCAGTTGAGTCGATTCGGCCCCGCAGCAGGGTAAGACCGCGCGGTCTGCTGACGCTCATCCCCTGGGACCACGAGACCAACCTGGAGTGGAGGAATGTCGCCGTCCGTCCTGCCCGGGCAGGAAACCCTGCTCGCGTCCTGGCGCGCACTGGCGCGATTGTCGCCGGGTGCGCGGATCCATCGCGACCGCCTTGTCGTGACAGCGGTGTTCCCGTCATGGGCGCCGTTGAACAACGCGATCGTGCTCGGCGGCGGCGGTCTCGCCGCAGCGGGCCGCGCGGCGCGTCGATTCCGCGAATCAGGCGTCGACGTGTGGGCCCTGTGGATGCCCAGTTACGCCACAGACCTGGATGCACCTGACAAGGTCGGCGCGATGGGCGCGCTCAAACGCGACACCACGACGCTGGTCATGCGCGCCGCGCTGCCGGCGCGCCTTCAACGGGACGACCGGGTGGTGCGCACGTCGATCGAGACTGCGAACCGGGCCGGTGACGAACCGGTTCCCCTTGCGGACCTGGGCGAACCCGAGCAGGCGCCGCGCCTGGCCGGATGGGTGCTGGTGCACCAAGGGTTAGCGGTAGCCGGTGCATGGAGTTACCTGCATCGGACCGATTGCGAGCTCTACGCCGTCGGCACCGTGCCGTCGATGCGGCGACGCGGGTTCGCCCGGGCCCTGGTCGAGCACGTGCTCGCGGCCGCGATGCGCGCTGGCGCCCGCACGGCGAGCCTGCAGTCGACGCGGATCGGCCAGCCGCTCTACGAGTCACTCGGCTTCACGCCGGTCGGACGCTACGAGGAATGGATCTCGCGATGACCCGTCTACATCGACGCCATCTGCCGCTCGAAGGCGGCCGGGTCCCCGCGCCAGGCCTGGTAGCCGGACTGCGCCATCGGGTCCGGGAAGATGTCGCTGCGCCCGGCCTCGATGCCGTCGAGGATGGCGGCGGCCACCTGCCGGACTCCGGTCTTGGGAATCTGAAACGCGCGGATCATGTCGGTGTCGACGGCCCCCGGATAAACGCCATGCACGCTGATCCCTTTGTCTGCGAGCTGGGCGCGCAGGGCCTGAGTTATGGACGCGGCGGCGGCCTTCGAGGCGCTGTGGCCGCTGATCGGCGGAACGGATCCGAAGATGACCAGGCTGAGCATATTGGCGATGGCGCCGCCGCCATTGTGCTTCGAGCACCGGCGCGAACGCCCTACAGTGCGCCGCGGTCGTCCGAGGCCGGCGCCACGCTGCGGCTGTTGGCGTCGTGGTACGCCGACGCCCGCCCGACCGGGTAGCAGACCGGCCGGCCCGCGGCGATGGTGTCGACGGGCCGGCCGGAGGGTGGGGGCTCAGCCTGCGGCGATGCCTTCGCCGCCGGCGGATCCGGGAACGGTCACGGCCCCGATGCGGGTGAGCGATCCGTCGCGGGCGACGCGGAATTCGTCGACGATGCCGTTCGCACCGGTCTGGGCGTAGAGGAACCGCCCGTCGGAGGACACCGCGGCGTCGACCGTGCCGGGGTCGGTGCTGGTGGTGCCGAGCGCCGTGAGCGTGCCGGTGCCGGCGTCGTGGTAGCCGGACAGGTTCGCACTGCCCGCATTGGACGCGTAGAAGTTCGAGCCGTCGCGGACGATCCAGCACGTGGCGGCCTGTCCGGTCTGTTCACGGTCGACGAGGCTGAGCGTGCCGTCGTTGTTGATCGTGAACGTCGCAACCGCGTTGGCCGCCTCGGAGACGACCAGGTGGCGGCCGGCGTCGAAGCTGACCGCGAAGGGCACCTGTCCTGGATCGGCATTCACGACCGGCTGGGCCGAGAGACCGCCGAAGGCGTTGACCGCGAACACGTCGATGTTGCTGCCGTTGGCCTTCGTGGTGACGATGAGGTTGCGGCCGTCCGGGGTGAACGCCACCTGTCCTGGGGTGTTGGTGAACTCCGGGGCCGCGGTCGGGTCGAGGCCGAGTAAGCGGTGCCAGGCCGGAATCCGGACGAGGGTGCCGCCGATGCGCAGGAAGCCTTGCACCGATCCGCCGTCGCGGGCATTGAGCACGTAAAGCACGGCGCCGCGCACCGCGACGCTCACCGGGAACGTGCCGCCAGTGCCGATCACTTGCCGGCGGGTGAGCCGGTCACCGTGCACCGCGAACATCGTCAGTGTGTCGCTGCCGGCGTTCACCGTGTAGAGCAGACCGGCGTCTCCGTCATAAGCCAGTGACCCTTGCGAGGCCAGGAAGTCGACGACCGCGCCGGACAGCGCCCCGCCGTTGCCGCCGGTCGCGAACGTGCCGGCCTGGTGCAGGCTGCCATCCGCGGCGCGGTCGTAGGCGACGATCGTGTTGCCGGCGAGGTTGTCGGTTTGCACGAATACCGGTGCAGAGTGCTCGTCGGGCGATGCCTGGGCAGGTGCCGCGAACAGAGCCGTCGCCGCGACCGCTATGCCGCCGAGGCCGACGAGCTGTGTGGATCTCTTCATGACGCTCCTCAACGAGTGATGCGAGTGGACGAGGGTTGGCTGCCCCGGCCACCGGCGTCCTTACTTGCCGAGGAATGCGTTAAGCGGTCGGTAATAACTCGGGCGACGTCAGCACATCACGACAGGACATCTGTGGCCGAGAACCGATCTGTCCTGTAACAAGTTCGGACAAGCATGACTCTGAACGGGATATGGCCGATGGAAGGGGTGTGGCGTGGTCGAGGAGATGGCGTGCAACGAGTTGGTCGAGATCGTCACCGACTACCTGGACGGCACGCTCCCGGCCGAAGAGGTGGCCCGGGTTCGTGACCACCTTTCAGCCTGCGATGGTTGCCAGTCGCACATCGAGCAGATGCGGGCCACGGTTCGCGTCCTGCGCAGCGCGCCCGAGGAGCAGGCATCGCCCGAGGCGGCAGGTGCGCTGGTGGAGATGTTCCGCGACTGGGCCGGCATGAGGTGACCGCGGCCGACGAAGCCGATCTGCTGGACGCGCTGCGGCGTGGGGATGAGCAGGCGTTTCGCGATCTCGTGCGGCGTCACCAGCCGACGCTGCTGCGCCTGGCGAGGATGTACGCGCCGAGCCTGGCGGTCGCGGAGGAGATCGTGCAGGAGACGTGGCTGGCCGTGTTGCGTGGACTCGACGGCTTCGAGGGGCGAGCCGCGTTGCACACTTGGATGGCGCGGATCCTCGTCAACATTGCACGCCGGCGCAGCGGCCGCGAGGCTCGATCGACGCCGTTGTCCGCGCTCGCCCACGCCGAAGCTGACGGCATCGACCCCGCCGTTGACCCGGGCCGGTTTCTGAGCGGCGGGCGGTACGCCGGCCACTGGGCGTCGTTTCCGGACGATTGGTCGGGCATGCCGGAGCATGTGCTGCTTTCGCGGGAGGTGTATGCAGTGGCGCATGCGGCGATCGAGCGGCTAGGACCGGCACAACGGATGGTGATCACCTTGCGGGACTTGCAGGGCTGGCCGCCGGAGGACGTATGCGCCGCGCTCGAGATCACCGACGCCAACCATCGGGTACTGCTCCATCGCGCCCGGGCGAAGGTCCGCCAGGCCCTCGAAGACTATCTGCAGCGGGTGTAACAACGGCAGTCCTCGGCGCTACTGGATCCCTGACCGTTGGATCGAGTGTCAGGGAGAGGCAGATGAGCCGGGCTACCCACCGCCAATGGATCGGCCTCGCCGTGCTGGCGCTGCCGTGCGTCGTCTACGCGATGGACTTGACTGTGCTGAACCTGGCCGTCCCGGCGCTGACCGCGGATCTGCACCCCAGCGGCACCCAGTTGCTCTGGATCGTCGACATTTACGGATTCACCCTCGCCGCCTCGCTGATCACGATGGGCAACTTGGGCGATCGCATCGGCCGGCGCCGCCTGCTGCTGATCGGGGCGGTCGTGTTCGGGCTCATGTCGATCGTCGCTGCCTACGCCGCCAGCGCGTCGATGCTCATCGCCGCCCGGGCGTTGCTCGGCGTAGCGGGTGCAACGATCGCGCCGTCGACGCTGTCGCTGATCCGCACGATGTTCGAAGACGCTCGCCAGCGCACGTTCGCTATCGGGGTGTGGATCACGAGTTTCTCGGTCGGGGCCGCGGCCGGACCTGTGCTCGGCGGCCTGCTGCTGGAGCAGTTCTGGTGGGGCTCGGTGTTCCTGCTGTCCGTGCCGGTCATGGGCCTGTTGGTGGCCGTCGGCCCGCGTCTGCTGCCCGAATTCCGCGACCACGACGCGGGACGTCTCGACCTTTTCAGCGCTGCCCTCTCGCTGGCCGCGGTGCTGGCGGTGGTGTACGGGCTCAAGCAGACAGCGCAGCAGGGTCTCGGCGCCGTCGCGGCCACGTCCCTGGCGGTGGGCCTCGCGATCGCGACGGCATTCATCCGCCGGCAACGACGGCTCGCCAACCCGCTGCTCGACCTGCAGCTCTTCCGGACGCCCGCATTCAGCGCCGCGCTCGCGGGCTACACGCTCGGGATCTTCGTCGTGTTCGGCGTGGATCTGTTCGTCGATCAGTACCTGCAGCTGGTCCTCGGCCTCTCGCCGCTGCGCGCCGGTGTCTGGCTCACGCCCTCGGCGATGGGGTTCATCCTCGGCTCGCTGCTCGCCCCGCGGCTGGTGCGGTGGATGCGTCCCGGACATGTCATGACAGCCGGGATGGTGTTCGCCAGCGTGGGCTTCGGACTGTTGGCCCTCGTCGGCAGCCGGTCCGGGCTCATGCTGCTGGTGACCGGGGCGACCGTCTTCGCGATCGGCCTGGCGCCGGTGTTCACCCTTGCCACGGATGTCGTGGTCGGGGCGGCGCCGCCGGAACGAGCGGGCGCCGCGGCGGCCATCTCCGAGACGGGTGCCGAACTCGGTGGCGCGCTCGGCATCGCGGTTCTCGGCAGCATTGGCACGGCCGTATACCGCAGCCAGGTACCGGACGCCCTGCCGAGGGCCGGCCGGGACACACTTGGCGGCGCGGTGCAGGCCGCGATCCATATGCCCGAGCGCATCGGTGCGCCGCTGCTCGACGCCGCGCGCACGGCGTTCACCCACGGGCTGCAGGTGATTGCCGCCGTGTGCGTGGTCGTCCTACTGGCAAGCGCCGTGCTCACCGCGCTCCTGCTACGGCGCACCGACCGGCCTCAGGTCGACGGTCCTCGCGACCACACGGCGCAGGCTGTTGACGACGTCGCGGCTGTGCTCTGATGCGAGGATCGATTGCGGCGAAGGGGGCCGGGTCCATGAGCATCTCTGGGTGGAGGGCGACCACCGGCCGCGCCCTGGACCCGGATTCGCTGGCGTGGATGAAGGCTCTGGCGCAAACCGACACCCACGAGCGGCGCGCGGCCGAGGCACGACTGCACGACATGTTGCTGCGAGTCGCCCGCAGCGAGGTGAGCCGCCGTAGTTCCTCACTGCGTATCTCCGGACCCGAATTGGACGATCTCGCCTTTCAGGCGGCTGCGGACGCGATGATGGCCATCACCAGCAAGCTGTCGACCTTCCGCGGCGAGAGCCGTTTCAGTACTTGGGCGTACCGGTTCGTGATCCTGGAGGTCTCGACTAAGATCGGCCGGCACTTCTGGCGAGAGTTCGGCGTCCCGTTTGATGAGCAGAACTGGGACCGGCTGCCCGACCGCTTCGGCCTGAACCCCGTCCACGAGGCAGAGGGACGTGAGCTCGCGGCCGCCGTGCGCATCGCAGTCGAGGACGAACTGTCCGACCGGCAACGCCGGGTGTTTGTGGCGCTCGTACTCAATGGTGTTCCGTTGGACGCGCTCGTCATCGAGCTAGGGACGAACCGCAACGCTGTCTACAAGATGATGTTCGATGCCCGACGTAAGTTACGCGCCGCGCTCGTCGCTAAGGGTTATCTGGATTCCAACGACGTAAGGCACGCGGATGGCTGACTGGAAGGTGGCGTTGGAGCGGTTCCTGCGCACCGACCCGCGCGACGTCGGATGCGAGCAGGCGATGCAGATCCTGCACGTCTACGTCGAGACGGCCTTGAGCGGTGGGGACCCCGAGGCGCAACTGCCTGGCGTGGCAGCACATTTGGCCGCGTGTGGCCCGTGCGGCGAGGACTTCCACGGGCTGCTCGCCGCAGTGCAGGCGGGCAACTAAGCAATCATCTGGGTACGTGGCACGCCGCGGCGATAGTTCGGCGCTCGGCACGCTCCTCGACGGACACCGGGCGGCCCTGTACGCACATGCGCTTCAGGGTCGGGTAGCGCGCAGGAGCAGGTAGTCGATGATCTGCCGTTGCCACAGCAGTTCCACTTGCCATAGCAGCGCGCGGGCGGCTGTCCGGTGCCCGGTGGGCGCGGTCGTAGCGTGCGACAACCGCGCCGCGGTAAGCCGAAGCGCCGGGGCGATCACGCGGTCGCCGCATGTCTCTGCTTCGACGTCGACCAGGCCGGCTGCGCGAGCAGCCTCCACGATCTCGCGGACGGTCATTGCTGCGTTCCGTCGCATGCCGAACACCCGCAGCTGAGTCACACCGGCAACCAGCTCGACGGGATCGCGCGGCCACCGTTGCACGACGATATCGGAGATGCTCAGTACGCCGCCGGGCCGAAGTACGCGGTAGCACTCGTCGAAAAAGGCCCTGCGGGACTGGAAGTGGAACGCCGCTTCCACGCTGATGATCCCGTCGGCCTTGCCGGCGGCGATCGGCAATCGGACCGCGTCACCTACGACTGGCGCGGCAGCGGCCGTGGCTAGCTGATCCCAACCGGCGGCAAGCTGCCATTCGGCAATGTTCAGCGCGACGAGCCGATGGGGGCGAACCACGCCGGCAATCACAGGATCCTGGGTGCCCAGCCCGTTGCCGATATCAACGATCACACCGCCCGCGGGCAGCGCCGCCGCCATCGTTTCGACAAGCCGGCGGCAGGCGTGCTCGGCCTCATCCTCTGAACCCGGACCGTCCCACAGCCCCAGGTTCAGCCAGCCCGGCGCCAGGGCCAGAAAGAAGTCCGATCCAATGCTTTCGTACACCCGTGCGGCGGGATTCCGGCCCTGCTTGAAGAGCTCACCGACATGGCGCACATGCTGGCTTGTCCATCCGGTCGTGGACCGCGCCCTGGTTGCCAGCTGCTGCATCATGGTGCCGATGATCATCTTTGTTCACCTCGACCTCAGCTTCGCCGATGGTGATGCTCCTCGGTAGGCGGATTCCTTGCGACTGTCCACTGTGGACAGCGCGTCGATGGATGGAGATGGAGGCGGAGCGGGCGAGCCGCCCAGTGCTCGCCCGCTGCGCGTGTCGGGTCGGTTAGTCGTCGGTGACTGTGCCGTCCCAGTCGTCGAAGGCGGTCACCTGGACCGGGTCGACAGTTGCCGCGTCTACGCCCGGGCGGACCTTCTCCAGGGCAGCGAACATCGGTTCGTTGAATGCCTGTCCGGACGATGGTGGTTGGAATCCGACGGCGATCGCGCCGATGACGCGTTGCTGGCCGGCGAGGAACGAGGTGGAGATGTAGTCACCGACCATCGC